>CANJIC010000153.1 GCA_947474205.1 Planctomycetaceae bacterium
GCGGCGCCGTGTCAACGCCAGAAGGCGTTGCGTTTCTGCACGCGGTGGTGGTGGGGGCCAAGCAAACAGTTGTTGGATGCTGCGTCATGCCAAAAGGTTTGTTGTTGGACTACACCAATCCGCCCGCCGATATTATTTTTACGCTGGTTGGAAATTCCGCCACGCCGTGGCAACATGTTCGATTGCTCGCGCGGCTCAGTCGCATTGCATCTGATGCGGAGGCGCGCAAGCGTTTGAAATCCGCCGCCATTGGTGCCGACTTGCTTGCCGCGCTTCTTGAAGAGGACAAGCGTCATGGATAGCGCGCCGAATATTGAACGGCCAGCGCGCGATGAGCGCCTGCTGATTTTGATCGCAAGAACCGAGGAGAGTTTTGATCCGTTGGTCACCGCGTTGCTTGACGCCAACATTCAAGGCGCGACGGTTTTAGAAAGCCGTGGCTTGGGAACAATCATCCGCTCCGAAATGCCAATCTTCGCCGGGCTCGCCGCGTTGCTTCCGCAATCCACGGGCAACCGCGTTGTGCTTTCCATTGCAACGCGCGCGCAAATTGACGAGCTGATGCGCTTTCTTTCGCAGTTGCCAATTGAGCGCCGTCCAATCGCGGTCACGCTTCCACTAGAAACGGTGATGGGCCTGGGTCTGTGATCAACGTTGTGGCAGCGCAAGATGTTGGTGGTGAAAATTTGCACGCGCTTTCAGTGCTGGCCATTGGCGCGCTTGCGTTTGGTTTGGCGTCGCTGGCGTTGACGCGCAAGGCCGCAAAACTTTCTCGCATTCCAATCGTCGCCGCTTTTATTGGTGGCGGCTGGATGTTCTTCGGCGTGGGCTTGCTGCTTGGTCCGGTCGGATTTCATTTTCTTACCAGCGAATCAATCACTGAACTGGGGCCGTTGTTGCAACTTGGCTTGGCGTGGATTGGTTTGTTGGTTGGCTTGCAAGCCAAGCGCGCGGTCATGGCTGAAATTCCTTCGGTGTTGTGGAAATGGATCGCGGTTGATTGCGCGGCAAGCGTGATCATTGGCGTTGTCATCACTGGCGTCACGCTGATATGGATCGCGCCCGAAGCCACGTGGGGCGCGTTGTGTTTTCCGTGCATGTTGATCGGATGCGCCACCATTGGATGGACCGCCGAGTTGCGCTCATTGCGCGGTCTTGACGCGCGCTCGCCGCGCTTAGGAACACTTACGCAAGCGGGCGCCGGCTTGGCGGTCATCATCGCCATCACCATTCACGGAATTGTTTCGCTCAATACATCTGTGCTTGCAGATGGAACCATCGCGCTCAATCCCGGATGGGGCTCGCTTGGTTTCATCATCACGCTGTTGGTTGCGGGCGTGTGCGCCATGGCCATGCGGCTTCTTCTGCAGCGCGAAAGTTGGAATGATGGACGCATCATTGTGTCGCTCATTGGAACGCTGGCGTTAATCGCCGGCGTCGCCACTGTTCTAGATGGTTCGCCAATGTTCGGCGCGTGCGCGCTTGGCGTGATGATTGCCAACATGCGCAGCGGAGCCATGCGCAAACTTGAGCGCGTGATCACTGGCAGTGAAACCGCGGTCGCCAGCATCTTTTTTCTTCTTGCCGGCGCCATGGTCAATCCCATTGTTGCGTGGTGGCCGTGGATTATTGCCGCGCTTGTGCTGGCGTTTCGAGTTGTGTTTAAAGTTCCAACCACGCGCATCTTCAGCGGCAACACATGGATTGAACGCGGTGCGGACTCCATTCACTTTGCAACAATTCGCCAAGCTCCAATCGCAATTCCGCTAGCCATTGCGTCGCAACTTGAACGCGCGGACAATGTGCAAAGCGCAATGTTGCTGGTGGTGGCCACGGTGGGCGTGCTCAGCAATGTCATTCCACTTTTGTGGAGGCGCCAAGCATGAAGCGCGCGCTCACACTTGTATTGACATTGCTCGCCACTATTTGCGCGGTTGCCGCGCTGCGAATGTCACATGTGGATTTTGAAAATGTCCGCACGATCGATGTCTTTGGCAATTTCAGTTTGCAAATTCCACCAGGCCTGCACTACGCGGCGCTCTCAATGGGATTGTTGGTCCTGGGCGGATTTCTTGCGGGCGAATTGGCGGCGTCCATCGCGCTACCACGCGTGACGGCCTATCTTTTGTTTGGAATAGTGGTGGGCCCATCGCTTGCATCATGGTTGCCCAAGGGATTTCCAACCTTGGTTCCACAGGCCGAGTTGAACTACTTGGAATTTGTGCAAGCGCTTGCGGTCAGCTTGATTGGTCTGATTGCCGGCAGCGAATTAAAAATTCCATTTTTGCGAACCGCGGGCTCGCGCATTTGCAAAATGCTCGCCTTTGAATCCGTGGGCGTTGCGCTTTGTGTATGCGTGTTGCTTGTTGTGGTGGCTGGCGCCGTTCCATTATTGGCGCAGCGCACTCCCAACGAACGCTGGTTTCTTATCGCGGTGTTGACCGCGTTGATTAGCGCCAGCAGTCCCGCGGTTGTGGTGGCCATTCTGCGCGAGACGCAAGCAAGTGGTCCATTCGCGCAAACAAGTTTGGCCATGGTTGTTCTAAAGGATCTTGTGCTGGTCATTGTCATCAGCGCATTGCTTGCGGCATGGACATCGGGCCAATCACAAGGCACCGCATGGGAAGCGACGTTTGGAGTGTCGTGGCATCTTGCGGGTTCGCTTCTTGTGGGATTAATCTTCGCGTTGGTGCTGGGCGTCATCGCCAAGCGCACTCGCTTTCGACTTGACATGGTCATGGTCATTGCGGGTTTCGCCATTGCGTTGTCGGGAAAGTTGCTCAATGTCGCGCCGCTTATTGTGGGAATTACCGCTGGATTTGCGCTGACTAATTTGTCGCCAAACACGTCGCGCCGTTTATTTTCCTCCATTGATAATATTTTGCCAACCACCTACGTGATTTTCTTCGCCACCACTGGCGCAAAAATTTCACTGGACTCACTCATGATCATTTGGCCGTTGGCAGTGGGCGCGTGCGCAGTTCGCTTTGTGGGATGTTGGAGCGGGCTGCGAATTGGGTGCCGCGTTGCAGGCGCTTCGGACTTGGAACGAAAGTGGCTTTGGACCTCCATGGTGTCGCAAGCGGGCGTCAGCATTGCGCTGGCTTCGGAAATTTACCGCGTGTTTGCGCAACAAGAATGGGCTGTGCAGTTACAGAGTTTCATGCTGGCCACCATTGTCATCAACGAGGTGATTGGTCCGCCACTCATGCGCCTAGGTGTGATCCGCAGCGGCGAAGCGCGTACATAACTACGTGCAGATTTAAGTATTTTATTTTTTGTCGCGACGTTTCGCCGCCGCCTTGTCAATCTCGCCCAATGAGTCGCCAATGCGGTTCATGTCTAGCGCAATGTCGCGCATGGTGGGGGGATTGATTTTGTTCAGGAATTTTTGCACGCGCTGATGCTTTGGAATTTTTGAAAGAGGTTCGGGTTCCACTTGCGCATCCTCTTTCTCTCGGTCCTTCGCAACTTGTATCTGTCTCACTTCCCACGCGTCGGCGATTTCCTTCACGCTGTCGGGTTTGAATAGATCATCCATGCTCACCAATGTTCCGTCCGGACTCGCGGCGGGTTTATCGCTTGAGAAATACACAATGTCAACGGCAAAAAGCCATGGCTGAGATTTTTGCGCAAGCGCCTTGTTGAGGTCCTCGGTCACGTCATCAGTGCGTGAGAAGTTCCATCGCAGTTGGCTCACCAACTCCGCGCGCAATTTCTTATGCGCCGCGCGAAATCCAAACGCGTCACTGCGGGGAATTGTTCCAATAGCCAGATCAAGTTTGCCGCGCAGTTCATCGGTCATTCCGCTGCGAATGGCAAAGTGGCCAACCGCCACGGCAATTTCCTCCGCAATACTTTGGCTGGCAAGCGCGTGCGTAAATGTGGGGTCGCTTGTCAGCGCGTTGCTGGCGGCGATCGCCATGCAAATAAGTCCAAGAGATTGCTCGGCGTTCCATTTGGGCAACATGCTTTTTGCCAGCGCCATGCGCGCCGCGCCGCGTAAGCCGCCCACCAACGCCAAGTCCAGCGGCGTGCTGTCCCTAGAAAGTTTTTCAAACGAAACCACTTTGCTTTCACACGCCATGGCGCGGCGCATGCATTCAAACACTGTAGTGTCGCATGCATCCAGCGTCGCAATGGCGATGGCCAGAAGCGGCGAATCATCAGTCACGGAACTGAAACGCAACAATTCAACCGCGGCTTGTTGCTCATCATTCAACGAGCGCGCGGCGGCGGCGGCACGGCTCCACCAAATTGCGGGCACGCCAAGCGCGCCGGCGTTTAATTTGCCAGATGCAATTCCTTGTAACGCAGTAACCAACGCATCGGTCGTTGCTTGCTGATAAAAAAAACTGTTGAGCATGTATTCAGTGGCGGGCATGATCACTTGCAGTAGCGCTTGAGAAGCGCTAGGAAGCGTCTCCACTGTTGCAAGCGACGCGTTCAATCGTTTCAATGCCGCTTCCTTGTTTGGTTCTAGAAAGCAAGCCGCCGCTTCTTGATACATACCAGCAAGTGGAAGTACAGCTTTTTGAAACTCTTCGGTTTCAAGTTTTTGCAAGCGCTCATTGTCTTGCGGGTTATCCATCATGTTCGCCATTTGCTTGCCATCTATCTTGGAACTGATCAGCAACTTGTATTCCTCATTCATGGCGGCGGAATATCCGTGAGGATCGGCGCCGCGCAGAGGATCCATGGCCTCTAAAAGTTTGGCGGCTTTATCTGGCGTGAGCGAGCCTTCATCCACCAAATGTTGCGCGCTTAAAATGGGATATTGACTAACACCGCCAGACACAAGCGATGAAATCAGCATGGGTGATTGCGCAACTTGCCTAGAAAGATTGCTGCTGGCGCCGGCGCTATCCAAGTAGGTGTCCCAATCTCCATCGGCAAGCGCAAGATTTGCGCGCGCGCCCAAAATACGCGCGGCCTGTCGCATGGATGAAAGTTCTGGCACCTTCATTTCAAAACCTTGTGAGTAGTCATGTTCAAAGTCGCACTTGCGCAACTTGCTTGTGGACACCACGTCGTCAAGCACCGGCCCCAACTTGGCCATGGCAACGCGTCCGCGTTCAAGTTCCTTCTGAGTGGGCGGAGGATTTCCGCTCGCAATACTTGTAATCGAATCCCAATCGTCCTGTGTTAAGCCAGAGTCATTTTTGTCTTTGATGTGCGGAAAAATATCTTGCCACAATGTGGCCGCGTTGTCGCCAGCGCCGCGTGTTGCCGCGGGCGGCTTGTCGCTTGCCGCCGCGCCAGTGTGTGATTGCGGATTCGCCACGGCGATCCCTGCGATGA
>CANJIC010000154.1 GCA_947474205.1 Planctomycetaceae bacterium
CGCTTCGACACGCAGACCATCGCGGCGCACGAGGGTTGGCATCAATTCAGCCAACAGACGCTGCAACATCCGCTGCCCACATGGTTGGAGGAGGGCATTGCGTGTTACATGGAAGGCACGCGCTTGTCACGCGATGGCGGTCCTTCCACATTTCGTCCGTGGCGAAACTTTGAGCGCTGGTCGGAGTTGCGCGAGGCCGTGCGCTCGGATGAACTGATTCCACTTGCCCAATTATTGGATGGCACGCCGCAGGAATTTTTGAAGGATGGAAAAAATTCGCTGCTGACCTACTACGCGCAAGTGTGGGCGTTGGTGCAATTTCTACAAGATGGTGAGGGCGCAAAGTACAGCGAGAATTTTTCAAAGTTGATCCAAGACGCCGCCTCTGGCAAACTCGCTGGTCGATTGGCCGCAAGCAAGGCGATCATTGGCAAGAAGGGCCGTGAGCGCGCGGTGCAATTGCGCACGGGCAACGCCGTCATTTTGGAATATTTCAATCCAGACTTTGCGACCTTCAGCGACGAATACACCACCTTTGTCAAAGCCATCACCGCGCGTGGCGCGGGCGACAGAATTTTTCGCGGTGAATTTCCTTTGGTGCCAGTCGGGTCGGCAAGCAATTCTGCGGCAGTCGCTCCAGCCGCTACTCCAGTTGCGGATAAATCCGCGCTTGAAAATAAAAAGCCCTAACGAGGCGGCGCGCTTGTGGCATGCGCCGCGCGCCAAGAGAAAAAAGGTGGGGAGGGGATTCGAACCCCTGAGACCCTTGCGGGCCTATCCGATTTCAAGTCGGATACGTTCAACCGCTCTGCCACCCCACCAAGGTGCGGGCGAATACTACTCGCCTATTCAATTATGTCGAAGTCAAGGCGCGAATAGCGGCCCAAGCAAGTAAAAGACAAGCAATCATGGAGCCGCATGCCACGGCTGTGGAGAACACCAACCACACATGCAAGCGCCCTTGGATTTTTCCAATCGTCTCATCGCGGTCGCGCATTCGATCAAGCAAACCAATAAGCGAGTCGGAGTTTCGCCGCTGACCGCTGGATAAATCGCCAACGCCTTGCGCCAATGTGGCCACGGCTTCGGCAATGCGCTGCGACGCTTGGTGGTTCAAGTCCAATTGTTGCTGCACCAAGCCAAAGGTGTCGGTTTGTTGGCCCACGCCTTGGGCGATCCGTTCCAAAATAGATTCGATGGATTGATCGCGTTGGCGCGACTGCACCAATGATGTGGCGATGGCCTCGCCCAACTTGGCTTGTTGACGCGCGATTTCTGGAAGCGCTTGCAGCGACTCGGGCAAGCGTTGCAGCAGTGGCATTATATTTTCGCGTTCGCGTTCATCTTCGTGCAAACGTTCGGCAAGTTCAGTAATGGCTGTCGCCACCGCGGCGGCGTCTGGAACGCGGCGCGTTTGCACTTGCTCTGGCTCCTCGCGGGGGCCGAGCAACAGTTGACCCATGGAACGAAAAAGATTCATTTCAGTGTGAGAGTGTAGCGAGAGGTCGCCGCGAAATGGGTGCTACTCTGCGGTATGCGGCAAGCGATATGGCTCATGATGATGGCGCTTCTTGTGGCAGCATGCCATGATGAAGATGCTGTCAAAACGCTTGCGGATTCAAGCAAATCCACGCCGCGCATAGCCAGTTTCTCGCCGGCGTTGACGGCCACTGTGGTGGCGCTTGGATGGGAACAGTCGCTGGTTGGGCGAACCCCGTGGTGCGCATCAACTGCGCCAATTGTTGGATCGTTGAATGATGTTGATTTGGAAACGCTGGCGCGCGCCAATCCAACTTTAATTTTAATTCAACAAACGCAAACGGGCGCACCGCCACAGTTGGAGCAAGTCGCGAGCGCGAAACATTGGAAATTGGAATTTATTCCCGCCACAAGTTTGGATGACATTCGACATTTGCCCGGCGCCGTGGAGAAAGCGGTTGGTCAACCTGCGCCCATTCGTGCGCAAGTGTTGGTTGACGCGCTTGAAAAAGAGTTGGCACCTTGCGTGGCGGCGCAAAAACTTTCGCCAGCCATCTTGTTGTATTCCGACGAACCTATTGGAGCATTTGGCGCCGACACGTATCTTGCGCAAGCGTGGGTCGCCATGGGTGGAACATTGGCGTTGCCCAACAAAGGCAATCCAAATTTATCAATGGAGGAGTTGTTCGCCACGCAACCCAAATCAATCATTGTCATTGTGGGCGCCGCTGGCGATAAAGACCATGCACGATCGCATGGTGTGTTGCCAGACGCATGCAGCAAGCGTGGTGTGTTTCATCTTGCGCTGTACGCTCCAAAATTGTTGCTGCCTGGACCTGAGTTGGCCACTGGGTTGCAGCGTTTTCGCGCGGATATTGAGCGTTTTTGCTTGCACGACTTCAACGCCATTGCGCCAAGCGCTTCCGTCAGCGAAGCAAGGTCCATTCAAAATCAAAGCGACACGAAGCCATGATCACACGCGCCGCAACACGCTCTATGCAAGTTCCCAAGTACACATGAACACACGCCGAGAAAAATTTGGCTGGGTTGTATTGACGCTGCTCTTTGCCGCGGCAATCGCATGTCGATTTCTTGTTGGCCGCGACGGCGCGGGTCAGTGGACTTTTTCGCTGCCAACATCCGACTCAATTGAATGGCGCGTTGGCGCGCTGCTCAGCGGTCTGCTCGCTGGCTCGGCGTTGTCGCTCAGTGGAATTTATTTACAAACGCTGCTGCGCAATCCGTTGGCGTCGCCATTTGTGCTGGGACTTTCCGCAGGAAGCCAAGCGTGCGTTGCCGCGGCGTATTGGATTGCCGCCATTGGTGGACCATGGTTGCTCATGGGCGGCGCCATTCTTCCCGCAACTGTTGGCGCGTTGTTGGCGCTTGCAGTCACGCTGTATTTTGGACGCGCCAAAGGTGGCGGCATCGATCCCATTTCGCTTGTGCTTTCTGGCGTGATTGTTGGAACAGTCGCGGCGGCGTTGGCGTCGCTGATCGAGTGGTTGCTTCCACTTGAAATGCGTCCCGGACTCGCGGGTTGGGCGCTAGGACGCGTGCCAGAGGTGCCAGAACTATCCGTGGTGATCGTGACGGCGATCACCGTATTCGCAGCCATTTTCATTGGTTTTCGTGGCGGCGCCACTTTGGACGCCATGGGTTTAAGCGATGATGAAAGTTCCTCCATTGGAATTCATGTGTCACGCGTGCGGATGTATTTAGTTCTTGGTTCAAGCGTTCTTGCGGCGGTGGCCACGGCGCTGTGCGGACCATTGGCCTTTGTTGGATTGATCGGCCCGCACATGGCGCGCAGTTGCGTTGGTCCAAGGCACCGCGTGTCGGTTCTGGCCGCGGCAATATCTGGAAGCACATTGTTGATCGCAGCCGACGCGGTGCGCCACTTCGCTCCCGCAAGCACGGGTCGCTTGCCCGTGGGCGTGATCTGCGCGCTTGCGGGTGGTCCATTCTTCTTGGTCTTGTTGCGCCGCGGCGCCGCGAAAGCGTGGATGCGATGACATTGAAATTTGATCAGGCGATTTTTCACAACGGCACCTTTGTGTTGGGGCCGCTTGATCTGCAATTTCGCGCGGCCGCGGTGACTGTGGTGATTGGTCCCAACGGTTCTGGAAAAAGCACGTTGCTTCGCGCCGCGGCTGGATTGTTGAGCGCGCATTCTGGCGGCGCGCGTTTGCAGACAGAGCAGCCACGCAGCGCGCATGCGCAACTTGAACATCCGCAACTTGAACATTCCAACAGCGCGCGCGCGTCAACGCTTTGGTCGCAACAAGAACTTGCGCGCATGGCGCCAGCGCAACGCGCGCGCTTGCTTTCATTCGTGCCGCAGCGACCAGAATCCGTGGCGGGTTTTTCAGTGCGAACTTCGGTGGAGTTGGGTCGAGTGGCCATGCGCGCCGACGCGCCTCGCGTGCAATTGGCCATGCAACGCACGGGAATTGCCGCGCTTGCCGATGAACCTGTTGGACATCTTTCAGAAGGACAGCGACATCGCGTCGCATTTGCGCGCGCCTTGGCGCAACGAACGGCAGACTCGCAATTGTTGATCGTGGACGAGCCCACATCGGCGCTTGATCCAAGTTGGACGCGGGCATTGGCAAACGAGTTGCGCCACTGCGCCAGCGAGGGCTTGGCCGTCATTGTGGCCACGCATGATTTCGCCTTCGCCGGCGCCGTTGCCGATGACATTGTCGCGCTCTCGCAAGGAAAAATCGCCGCCACTGGCCACGCCTGCGACATTCTTGTTCCACATATTCTGCAGCCCATATTTACTATTCCATTTCGCATGGTTGAACATTTGGCGGCACGTCCACTGTGCTTGCCACTTTGGAGCGACGACACTCAGCCAATGTGATTGGCTATCATTGCATCATGTCCAATACGCTCATCCTTCTTTTGGTGCTTGGCGTGATCAATTTCTTGATCAAGAAATTCGCCAGCAAGCCCAAGCAGCCAGAAGAATCTCAAACGCCACAAATGACTCAAATGAACAAGTCAGCTGTGAGCATGCGCGACGAAATCCCTGAGGCGCGCGCCGTGCAATCTTCCACGAGTCCATCCATGGTCAATGCGTTGGAAGCCGCGGCGCGCAAATTCGCCGATCAAGCGCGCGCCCTGGGTCTTGTTGATGAGAACGGTAATTACATTTCATCACGCGAACCTGTCGCGCCTGTAGCCGCCACCACGACCAACCCCGTGCAGCCCAGCAG
Source organism: Planctomycetaceae bacterium (assembly GCA_947474205.1). Next base: position 4,704 of record CANJIC010000154.1, read on the forward strand.
GGCGAAGCGCGCCGCCCAAAGACCAATCACCGTCACGGACTTTCCACTTAAAGCGGCGACTTCGGCTCGTACCAGAGCAGTGCAATCCACAGTGTCACCGGTGGTGGCACTATCAGTTAGTCAGGCGGCCTTGGTTTCCAAAATAAGTCAAAGCCTAGGGCCCAAAAAACCAATCAGCGCCATTGACGCTTTGGTCGCTAGCCGACTCAGCCAGCGAATTGCGCCCATGTCACAAATCGGTCAGGCCACTCAAGCCAGACGAACTTGGAATGCAAAGAGCATGCGCCAAGGCTTGATCATGGCGGAAATTTTATCGCCTGCTATTACGCTGCGTTGACAATCTAAATGCTGTCTTTACAAAACCTTGCATGAAGTCACCAAGATGGCAGCAAGTTGTGATTGTTTTCGCTACAATTATTCAATTCCACATATTTGTAATTTGAAGGGCCTACTCACATGATTGACATGCGAAAACTGAAAGAACTCATTCGCCTTATGACCGCCAACGAGTTGTTGGAACTTGACCTGCGCGACAAAGATGAGCAGGTCACCATTCGTCGACCCAACATTCATAGCGCGCCGCAAATCATGCAGGC
>CANJIC010000155.1 GCA_947474205.1 Planctomycetaceae bacterium
GGCGTGCGATACATCAACGCAAGTTTGCCCACGCTGCCATTTGCCGACGGCGAGTTTGACCACACATTCAGCGCGCATTTACTGTTTACCTACAGCGATCCTGCGTCGGGTGGCATTCTTACAAATTCTCCTTTCACATTGCAGTGGCACATGGCGGCGGTGATTGATTTGATGCGCGTGACCCGCGGTTCGTTGCATTTGTACCCCACCACCACTCGCACCAATCCTGCGCGGCGCCATCCATTTATAGATGAGATTGTGGCGCGCATAGAAGCGCAGAATGCGCGCGGTCAACATGCAACCAACTCCAACGCGGACAATATGGGTGTTTGGAAATGTCGATTTGAGCCTTCAACGTATCAGCGTGGCGATGCGGCGCAGAATTATTTAAACGCCTCGCTGGTGATTGAGCGGCAGCACCATAGGCACTAATCTAAACTTTCACGCACGCGTGATTGTCAATCTTGCACGCACCGCACTAGAGATATGGACGGAACATTATGAAAACCAATTCAACACTTGCAATTTTTTTATTGGCGCAGGCCAGCGCACTTTCGTGCGCGCGCGCGTTCATTATGGCAAGCATGATTGGATGCGCCGGCGCGTACACGCCACCGCCACAAGCTGGACCGCCACAAGCAATGAAGCAGGAACCGCTAGTAAAATCAAATCCACAAGCTCAAACGTTCCACGCGGACCAATCCGACGGCGCAGCAATCACTACGGTCTCAAGCAACAAATCGCTGCCCATTACTACGCATCTCACAGAAGCGCGCGCGCCAAATTCATCTGCACTCGTTGCGTCTAACGCGACGCAATCCGCAGAACCCGCGCAAGAATCAGCCGCAACTCAGCCCGTGGAATCAGAGCAACTACAACCCAAAGCAGCACCCATGCTCACACATGAATCAATTGAATCCCACGCAACTCCGCCCCAAACCAAAACCGAAACCCAACCTCAAACCCAATCTGAAACCCAAACCGAAATCCAACCTCAAACTCAAACCGAAACCCAACCTCAAACCCAAACCGAAATCCAACCCGCAACTACCACGCCTGTCTCGCGCGAACCTGGCGCGGCCGCAAGGCAAAATCTTGTGCTTGAACGCGCCCACACCAGCCACGCGCAAATAGTGTTGCTTGGCGACTCCATTACGGAAGGTTGGGAAGGCGCACCCGAACAATTGCAAGCGCTGGTTGGTTTACGCAGCGCGGCCAACTTGGGCGTGGGCGGTGATCGCACGCAACATGTCTTGTGGCGGCTTGAGCAAGCGCCATTGAGCGCGATCAAACCCAAAGTCATTGTGCTGATGATTGGCACCAACAATATGTATGATGACAGCGCGAATGACATTATCGCGGGCATTCACGCGGTGGTCGAGTTGCTCAGCGCGCAATGTCCCAACGCCGAGATTTTGGTGCTGGATATTCCGCCACGCGGAGATGTGCAAGATTCCGCGCGCGAAAAAATTGCGCAAATCAACATTGGGCTTACTTTGGGAATGTGGCCCCAACATGCCAGATTTGTGCGCGTCAGCAACCAATTTTTAAAAACCGATGGACCCATAGATCCCGTGATCATGCCCGACTTGCTGCACTTTTCGCAGAAAGGGTACGCCTTGTGGGCGGCCGCTATCAAGCCTGAATTGGATTGTTCTTTGGCGGCCAACCACCCGGAACCCGCGCCGACTACGCCACATCCGTGAGTAACAATCAACAAGACAGATTTCTATTTTGAATGAACTCTAGTAAAATGAAACGCTAGTGATTTTAAATTTAAACGAACCTTGATAAACCACAACGCATCATCTGAAACGCAACCCTATGAAGACTCCTTCCACTCAAACCACAAAAAAATTCAGCCCGACTAAAAGAATTTTAATTGCGCTCACCGCGTTTGCCATTGGAGGAGTCGCCGTTTCCCTGGGCATAGCCGAGAACAAGAAAAATACAGCCAGCATAAATTCGCCCGTAAAGGTTGCGCCTGAAATTGCCCAGACCGCGCCACCAACGCAACCAAATCCCACGGCGGCGTCTGGCTCGGCGGCGCCTAGCACGGCAACGTCTGGCAAGGCGGCAACCGCAACGCAGCCGACCATTCCAACCACGACTGGGGCTACGCCACCAGGCTCTTCGGCTACTTCAGTTCCCATGGCGATTACCCCCCAAATTATTCCAAGCGCGGCAACCACCATGATCGACGCGACCAAGGCCAAAAACCCCAGCGAGATTATTTCATCCGTACTGGAAGCCGTTAGGAAAGGGAATGACATGCCTGGCATGGCGGCGGCGGTGATTCAAGACGGAAAAATTATTGGCGTAGGCGCCACTGGTGTTCGCAAGCGAAATGAAACCAGTCCAGTTCTGCGCGATGATCAATTTCACTTGGGTTCCTGTTCCAAAGCGTTCACAGCCACCCTGATTGGAATTCTTGTGGACGAGGGCAAACTGAATTGGGACAGCACCATCAGCGACTTGATTGGCCGCGAACTCACCAGCATGAATCCCGATTATGCGGGCGTGACAGTAGATCAACTGCTGCACCACAGAAGTGGCGCGTGGCCCAATGGTCCAAGCGAAGTGTGGAAAGCCGCGCAGTACGCCAAAGGCACTCCCACGCAGCAGCGGCAAATCTATGTTGAAGGCATTCTTTCCCAACCTCCAAAATTCGCGCCGGGACAATACCTGTACTCAAACGCTGGCTACGCAACGCTTGGATTCATAGCCGAGACCATTACCAACACGCCGTATGAGCAATTGATGCAGCAAAAAGTTTTTCTGCCGCTTGGTTTAAAGAGCGCGGGATTTGGCAACGCTGGAAATGCAAATGAGTTGACGGCTCCCTATCCGCATAGCGAGAGTGGCACTGCAAACTTTATTGATAATCCGGAGGCAATTACGCCCGCTGGCCGCATTCACATGAACATGATGGACTGGGCGAAATTCTGCATGTTTCATTTGGGCCATCAAACAAATCCACCGCTGCTGAAGCCGCAAACCTTGGAGCATTTGCACACGCTTGCGGGCGAAGTGGCCCAGGATAAATCTGGGTACGCCTGTGGTTGGATGCGTCCCAATCGCGATTGGGCGGGTGGACGCACGCTGCATCATGCGGGCTCAAACATGATGAATTATTGCGCCGTTTGGCTTTCGCCGCAAAAAGATTTTGGCGTGTTGGTGGCGACCAACCAAGGCGGCAAACAAGCGGACATTGCCGTGCAAGAAGCGTGCCAAACTCTGATTGAGTTCTTCATGTCGACGCCGCAAAAAAAATAAATTGACGTCGCTCCAAGTCACTCATCCACCGGATGTGAATTTGGCAACGCCATTCTCATCGGTGAAAATTTTAATTTGCGACTTGCCATTGGGTGCAAGCCAAATCATCAGCGCGTCGCCATTTGGTTTGGTGGATGCGCCAATGCGCAACTTGTTATTCACATCGCGCCATTGAACGCTGCTCTCGCCGCTGGTTTGCGTGGTCATGGCAATGCGGCTTTGACCCTTTGTGTCCAAGCACTGAAAACTGGATTGACCACTTGGATAGGTCTTGGCGGAGAGGCGCGCAAAGCCTTCCTCGTCATACCAAGCAAGTCCGGCGGCTTTGTTGGCGTCCTCACCGTCAAGCACCAAGCGCTCCTTGCCATTGGCGTCCACCACCGCAAGTCGGCGCACGCTCATGGTGTCTTGCGGAGCGTTGGCGCCGCCAATCACCAGCGCGGCAAGCGCGGCGATCAACACAAGATTTGTGCCACGCACTCGGGTCAGCGATCGTTCAACGCGGTCAAGCCGCGACGCAAGATTGGTGTCGTTCATAGCGCCAACGCTATCACGCAATGGTCAACCTTTCCACCTGTCATTTCATTGCATTTTGCGGCACAAGGAACATGCGCACGAGGTAGATTTGCTAAGGCAACTTTCGTATCGACAACGTATTCAATTCATTTCATTCAATGTAAGGACTTCAATCGCAATGGCAACTCAACAACACTCGCACTGGGCTATGGTGACACTCAACGGAACGCTTCTTGTATTGGCCGGACTAGCGTTGGTGGCCGTGCCCTTCTTGGCGGCGTTCACGTTTGCCGCGGCGTTTGGATTGTGCTTGGTGGCCGTGGGCGCGGTTGGATTGTTCGCGGCGCTGAAATCCATGGGCAACGCGCAGCACAGCTTGTTGGTTTTTCTTGGGCCATTCTTGTCCATCATGATTGGCGCGGTGCTGTGGTTCACACCCGCGCAAGGATTAGTGGCGCTGACTGAAGTGCTAGGCGCGTTCACCGTGGTCACTGGCATTTTTCAAGTGGTGGCTGCGCTTGGATTATCTGGAAAAATTCATTGGGGATTGCTGCTGATCAACGGCATTCTTACTTTGGGCGCGGGCGCGGTGATGTTGTTCTCGCCCGGCATTGCCATATTTGTGTTCGCCATTTTCTTTGGCGTGCAATTAATCTTTAGCGGCTTTCACTTGGCGCGCGCTGGCCTGCGTATGAAGCATTTACTGGGCTAATGACTTGCGTGGTGCGCGCACCACACCGCCCTGCGCGCGGCGTGTTGGACATACAAATAAAAACCGCCCGCTTTGAATGCGGGCGGTTTTATTTTTGTATTGAAACAACGACGCGATCAGCCTTCGCTTGAAGGAATGTCCCGCTCCAAATAGGTGTAGCCGTTGATGCCGCTTTCGTAAATGCGAACCAGCGACTGGCTTTCGGCGGCGGTCATTTGTTTCAGGCGCACGGCCTTCTCGCACTCGCGGCGAACTTGCGCTAGAAGCGTGTTCACATCGTAATGCACGTATGAAAGCACATCGCGCACGGCGTCGCCCTCAATGATTTCATCGATCCACCAATTGCCGCTGCCGTCGTACTTCACGTGCGCCACATGCGTGTCGCCAAACAAATTGTGAAGGTCGCCCAGCGTTTCCTGATATGCACCAACCAAGAACGCGCCAATGTAATACGGCTGGTTCTCATCAAACTCATGCAGCTCGACAAACTTTTTCACGTCGCGGGCATCCACGAAGCGATCCACGCGGCCGTCTGAATCGCATGTGATGTCGGCAATGGTGGCCTTGCGTGTTGGCTTTTCATTCAAGCGATGAATTGGCAGAATTGGAAAGAGTTGGCGAATGGCCCAAATGTCGGGCAGACTTTGGAAGATGCTGAGATTGCCGAAGTAGGTGTCGCTGAGCAAGCTCTCAAGATCCTCAAGCTCCTCGGGAGTCTCATGGAACTCGCGGCACTTGTCGCGAATCTTGGCGCACGTGGCCCAATAAATCGCGTCGCAC
>CANJIC010000156.1 GCA_947474205.1 Planctomycetaceae bacterium
AGGGAAATTAAAAAGCGTTTCAAGATTGAAGTGGTGGCTGGAAATGTTGGAACAAGCGAGGGCGCCAAGGCGCTTGTCGACGCGGGATGCGACGCGATTAAAGTTGGAATTGGTCCGGGCTCCATTTGCACAACGCGCATTGTCACTGGCGTGGGCGTTCCGCAAATCAGCGCCATCATGCAAAGTGTCAGCGGCGCGGGCAATGTTCCGGTGATCGCCGACGGCGGCATTCGTCAATCTGGCGATGTGGCCAAGGCCATCGCCGCGGGCGCATCGGCCGTGATGCTTGGCGGATTGTTCGCGGGCCTTGATGAAAGTCCGGGCGAACTTGTCTTATATAGAGGACGGCGCTTCAAGAGTTACCGTGGCATGGGCAGCGAAGGCGCCATGATTGATGGCAGCGCCGACCGTTATGGCCAAGGTTCCATTTCCGACAGCCGCAAGTTTGTGCCCGAAGGCGTTGAGGGTCGCGTTCCCTACCGCGGATCACTGGCGGATTTCACCTATCAAATTGTTGGCGGCGTGCGCGCGGCCATGGGCTACTGCGGGTGTCAAACGCTGACGGAATTGCGCAAAGAGGCGCGCTTTGTCAAGATTTCAACGGCAAGTTTAATGGAGAGCCATCCGCACTCCATTCAAATCACCAAGGAAAGTCCCAACTACTCCGCCAATTATTCCGCTGGCTCATTTGGCGGACTTGACTAGACTGCGCCGCTTGATTCGCTATCTTGCTTGACTTGATTCACTTGCTTACTTGACTTGATTGCTTGATTTGCTTTTATGTTTTCATTTGTGAAAATGCCGCCGGTGTGGCGGAATTGGCAGACGCGATGGACTCAAAATCCATTGCCCCTCGCGGGGCGTGAAGGTTCGATTCCTTTCACCGGCATTTTCTTTGGAGCGCGTGTTTGGATTGCGTGAACTATTTTTGTGCTGCGCGCAACGAGCATGCACGCGCCAAAAATAATTTTTTCGTTGTAAACATATTGGTCGTGCCAACGTCAAATGTATACACTCAGACCGTGTTGACTTTGCAAATGAAATCCATTCGCGCGGGAACATGTCTTGCGCTTTGTTTATTTGTTGCGTTCATTTGTGTCGCGTCGGTCAGCGCGTTTGCGGCCGCGGAAATTTGCGCCCCGGGTTCGGGAGCCACTGCCTCAAGTGTCGCGCCGCCAACGGTTCCAACCATTCTGCCGTACATCTTTGATCCGCATGGACCGCCAGCGCGCATGATTCACGACCTATCGTGGCTTGTTCTTGGCATTTGCGCTGTCTTGTTCATTGTGGTGGAGGGCATGATTTTTTACGGCGTGATTGTGTATCGGCGCAAAAGAAATGACAAGTCAAAAGATGAACCGCGCCAGGTGTACGGCAGCAATCCAGTTGAAATTGCGTGGACCATTATTCCGCTGCTGATTGTTTTTGTGCTTGCCCTCACCACGGTGCGCACCATTCGCTCCATTGAACTCACCAAGGCGCCGGCAGGCGCGCTGGAAGTGGTTGTGATTGGCCATCAGTGGTGGTGGGAATATCGCTACCTGGACGCCAATGTTCCTGGCGGCGAAATTGTTGTTGCCAACGAGTTGCATGTGCCCATCAATCGACCGGTGTGGCTGCGCCTTGAAAGCGCCGACGTGATTCATTCGTGGTGGGTGCCAGCCCTTGCGGGCAAAATGGATGTGATTCCAAACCACACCAATTACACATGGTTCAATGCCGATAGCGAGGGCTTGTACTTGGGTCAGTGCGCGGAATATTGCGGCAACCAACATGCTGGAATGTTGTTGCGCGTGGTGGCCAGCAAGCCCGAGGAGTTTGACGCGTGGTTGCAAACGCAAGTTGCGCCAACGGTGAACGACACGTCCGTGGCCATGGGACGCGACATCTTTCAAGAATATGCCTGCTCCAATTGCCACACGGTCAAAGGCGTTTCTGATGGGCAATTTGCGCCAGATCTGACGCATCTCATGAGCCGCCAGACCATCGCCGCTGGTGTTGCGCCACTTGATCCAACAACATTGAAGGCGTGGATTGACAATCCGCAAGCGCTCAAGCCTGGGTGCAACATGCCAAGTTTGCAACTGGATACACAGGAACTTGACGCCGTCACAGCATATCTTTTAACCCTACGCTGAAACACACATGACCACCGCCCCAATCCATCCAATCACTGAAACCAGCATCGGCTTTGGCAGTCGCGTGCACAGTTGGGTGATTTCAGTTGACCATAAAAAATTGGGCATGATGTATATCGGCGCGGGATTGGTTTTCTTTATGTTGGGCGGCATTGAAGCCACGCTTATGCGCTTGCAATTGATGAAGCCGCTGAACGATATGTTGACGCCACACGGCTTCAACCAAATGTTCACCATGCATGGAACCACCATGGTGTTCCTGGTGGGCATGCCGGTGTTGCTGGGCTTTGGAAATTATTTAATCCCGCTCATGATCGGCGCGCGCGACATGGCGTTTCCGCGCCTGAACGCCTTTGGGTTGTGGTTGTTCATTTTCGGCGGATTGCTGCTGTATTACTCGTTTATTGGTGGCGACGGCTTGTATGGAATGGGCGGCGCGCCGGATGTTGGTTGGTTCGCCTATTCGCCTTTAACAAGCAAGGCGTTCAGCGTTGGTCACGCCACCGACTATTGGATTCTTGGAATCATGGTGAGTGGTTTTGGCAGCATGACTACGGCCATTAATTTCATGGCCACCATTGTGTGCATGCGTTGTCCAGGCATGACCTTCATGCGCATGCCGCTCTTTGTCTGGCTCATGTTTACGGTTGGCATATTGGTGTTGCTTGCCTTGCCCGTGCTCACAGGCGCGCAAGTGATGTTGCTGTTTGATCGATTCCTGGGCGCACACTTCTTTGATCCGCAGCAACAGGGCAGCGTTATTTTCTGGCAACACTTGTTCTGGTTCTTTGGACATCCTGAGGTGTACATTTTAATTCTGCCGGCCTTTGGAATGATTTGTGAAATCATTCCCGTGTTCAGCCGCAAAGTGATCTTTGGATATCCACTCATGGTTGCGGCGACGTTGTCCATTGCGTTCATTTCACTTGGCGTGTGGGTGCATCACATGTTCTCAGTGGGTTTGCCGCCGTGGCTCAACTCCATCTTCGCCGCCAGCACGTTCTTAATCGCCGTGCCAACGGGCATGAAAATGTTCAATTGGATTGGCACCATGTGGGGCGGAAATATTCGATTCACCGTGTCCATGATGTTCGCCACGGGATTTCTAGTCATGTTCCTGTTTGGCGGTTTAACTGGAATTATGCTGGCGGTTGTGCCATTTGATTGGCAATTGTCCGACAGTTATTTTGTGGTTGGCCACTTCCACTATGTGTTGTTTGGTGGAACCATGTTGGCAGTGTTCAGCGCCGTGTTCTATTGGTTTCCCAAAGCCACGGGCCGCTTGTTGAGTGAGCCCATGGGCAAGTGGACATTTTGGATGTTCATGATTGGACTCACGTTGACATTCTTCCCCATGCATCTCAGCGGCGTTCTGGGTATGCCGCGACGCGTGTACACCTATCAACCTGGACGCGGATTTGAATTGTGGAATTTAATTTCTAGCGCCGGCGTGCCATTTCAAATTGTTGGCGTGTTGTTGCTCATGACCAACATCGTCAAGTCGCTCATCAATGGACGCGTTGCTGGACCTGATCCTTGGGATGCGTGGACTTTGGAATGGGCTACATCTAGTCCGCCACCAAGCGAAAACTTTCCCAAGATTCCAACCTGCACAAGTCCGCGGCCACTGTGGGATCGCAAGCATCCTGAAGATCCGGATTGTTTTTACGAATAACGCTTTAAGAGAACTCCATGACTTCCATACCACACACAAATTTAATTCCAAGCAGCGCGCCTAGCCGCGGCAAGGTTGGCATGGCATGTCTTATTTTCGCCGAGTGCTGGTTCTTTGCGGGCTTCATCGTGGCGTATTTGTTTTACATCGGTAAAAGTTCATCCGGTCCATTGCCACGCGAAGTCATTGATATCAAGCCTGTTTTGGTGAATTCCGCGGCGTTGATCGCCAGTTCCTTCACGGTCATCGCGGCCCTGCGTGGACTTGCGCGCAGTCACATGGGCGCGTTCCGTTTCTGGATGTTGCTCACCATTGTGCTTGGCAGTTATTTCATCTACGGCACCGCCATGGAGTGGAGGGGTTTCATTGTGGACCACCATCTCACCATCAGCACTAATTTGTTTGGCACCACGTATTACAGTTTGGTTGGCTTCCATGCGTTCCACGTGATCGTGGGCTTGTGTTTGCTTACCGCCATTTTGGTTTTATCGCTCATGGGCCACATTCATGTAGTGCGCGATCATCTGCGCGTTGAGCTTGTCAGCTGGTACTGGCATTTTGTCGACGCGGTTTGGATTGTGGTCTTCACAACCGTCTACATAGTGGGAATGCGACCATGAGCCGTGACCCAATGCAAAGTCAAGTTGAGAAACAATTGAGCCAGCACGAGGTTCCATATCTGCGTGGCGTTCCAGAGCCAACCGGCGCGCCCATGATCTCGGCGTTCGGCCTCACGTTGCTTTTCATGGGGCTCATCACCAGTCGCGCGGTTATGGCGGTGGGAATTATTTGCATGGTTGTGGGATTGATTGGCTGGATCAAAGTTGTATTTCCAAACGAGGCGCTTGAAGAGCTTCCAAGCGGCAGCGAAATTCCGGATCCCGCCCCACAATTTGCGGCGCGTCCCGAGATGGCCAGAGTGTCGTTGCCCGAGCACATTCATCCATATCGCGCGGGTATTTGGGGTGGTTTGATTGGCGGCATTTCCATGGCCGCGGTTGCCGTGGCGTGGGGACTGATCAAGGAAAAAAGTTTTTGGATGCCCATTAATTTGCTCGCGGGAGTTTTTCTGCCATCAGTTGAGGCCGCCAATGTGGACGCTTTGAAAGTGTTCCACATGGATTGGTTCTTGATCGCGCTCTTGATCCATGTTGTTGGCTGCATGATTGTTGGATTGATTTACGCCATCACGCTGCCCATTGCGCCGCGTCGACCAATTTTATTCGGCGGAATTGTCGCGCCTATTTTATGGACCGGCGTTCTGTATGGCAGCATTGGCATTATCAATCCTAAGTTGGAGGCGTTTGTGTCTTGGCCATGGTTTGTAGCCAGCCAATTCGCATTCGGTGTGACATGCGGATTTGTTATTAGCCGATGGACCAAAATTCCAACCATGCAGAAGTGGTCCATGCAAGAACGATTTGGTTTTGAAGCCAACAAGGAAGTGAAGAAATAATG
>CANJIC010000157.1 GCA_947474205.1 Planctomycetaceae bacterium
ACGGAAAGGCCGACACCATTCTTCGCGGCAAGGTGGTCAGCGTGAAACTTTCACAAATGAGTCAAAGCGTTGCGACTGGTTTGTCAGAAGAAGTCGCCTACACTGTAACTCTCGACTGGGATTGGGTTGATGTGCGAACAGGCAAGTCCATCACGGCCCGAAAAGGCTTTGCGGCAAGTGGCGTTGTGGTGACAAGTCGATCGCAAGCGGAACCACTGGACTTGGCGCGATTTGAAGTAACGCAACGGCTCGCCGATGACATTGTGGCGAACCTTCAAGCGGATTGGTGATAGGTGCGCATGCAAGATGTAGTTGAACTTGAAAGTAGAAAATAAATATGAACGACAATAACATTGATTCAACAACCATGGCTTTCGCCTCTAAAAAGAAAACTGATAAGCCCGTGAAGCGGATTGATCCGCCCACTTCAAATTCTTCTGGCCAACCCGGAAATCCGCGCCGTCAAAGCATGACATGGTTCACTTTGGGATTGCTTGCCATTCTGATTTATATTGTGATTACCAGCAGCGCCACGCGAGGCAAGCCGATTGAAACATGGCAACAGTTCATGACCTACGCCAAGGAAGGCAAGTTTGAGAACGAATCCGTGGTCATTCAAAGCGACCGCATTAGCGCGGAAGTGAAGCCAAATACCAAGGGATTTACCGAGCAATTTGGTGACAAGCCCGCGCCCGTATATGTCGCGATTATTCCGGCGGAGTACGAAAAATACACCAAGGATTTAGAGGCGGCTGGCGTTTCTTGGCGCGCCGACGTGGCCACAAGCACCTTCGCGCAAATAGCAATGACCATATTGCCCACACTGATCATCTTGGGACTTCTGTGGTTTCTGCTTTCACGCAGCATGCGCAACGCGGGTGGCGGCGCGGGCGGAATGCTTGGCAACTTTGGCCGCAGCAAGCACCGCGTCAGCAACAAGGAAACGGCCCATACCACTTTCGCCGATGTCGCTGGCATTGACGAAGCCAAGGAAGAAGTTTCCGAATTGGTTGAGTTCTTGAAGGATCCGAAAAGATTTCAACGCCTTGGTGGACGCATTCCGCGCGGCGTGCTGCTTGAAGGTCCGCCAGGTTGCGGAAAAACTTTGCTGGCAAAAGCGATCGCCGGCGAGGCGGAAGTTCCGTTCTTCTCTATTTCTGGAAGCGACTTTGTTGAAATGTTCGTGGGCGTTGGCGCCAGCCGCGTGCGCGATTTGTTCAAGCAAGCCAAAGATAATTCACCTTGCATTATTTTCTTGGACGAAGTTGACGCCGTTGGCCGGCGCCGTGGTGGTGGCTTTTCCACTGGCGGAAACGATGAGCGCGAGCAAACGCTCAACGCCATTTTAGTAGAAATGGACGGATTTGACGCGAATGACCAAGTAATTGTGATTGCTGCGACCAATCGCGCCGATGTGCTTGACCCTGCGTTGAAGCGACCAGGTCGGTTTGATCGCACCGTTGCCGTGCAATTTCCGGATATGGCTGGACGCAGGCAAATTCTTTCCGTGCACGCCAAGAAAGTGAAGATGGGTCCAGATGTGAACCTGGAACGCATGGCGCGCAGCACGCCAATGTTCAGCGGCGCGGATCTTGCGGCCATTATTAATGAGGCCGCCATTCTTGCCACCATGCTTGACAAGGATTTCATAGAGATGACCGACATGGAAGAGGCGCGCGACAAGATTCGATTTGGCCGTGCTAATAAAAGTAGACGAATTGAACAGCAAGAACGAATTGCCACGGCGTATCACGAATCTGGACACGCTATTTTGCAAGTTCTTTTGGCAGACGCGGATCCGCTGCACAAGGTGACAATTATTCCACGCGGAAATATGTTGGGAGTGACATTTAGTTTGCCAGAGAAGGACCGTTATGGTTACTCGCGCAAATTTATTTTAGCCACCATGCGGGTGTTGTGTGGCGGTCGCATTGCGGAGCAGCGCCAGAACGGCGACATTTCCAGCGGAGCTTCCATGGACATTCAAATGGCCACATCATTCGCACGCGCCATGGTTCTAGAATGGGGCATGAGCGAAAAGCTTGGTTTTGTTCGCTATGCGGGGCCCTACACGCGCGAGTCATTTTTCGCAGAGCGCGAATATTCTGACGACACCGCACGCATCATCGACGAGGAAATTCGGCGCATGATTGATGACGCCTTCAGGGACGCGGAGCGCTTGGTGAACGAAAATTGGGACAAGATTTCCACTCTGGCCGAGGCGCTTTTGAAATATGAAACACTGAATGTGGAGGATGTGCAACGCATTATCCGTGGTGAAGCGCTGAACCTGCCCACTGTGGTTCAAATGCTTTCCACTGAAACGCCTGCGCCAACCGCCATTAAGGTGGATCCACCAGAACCTGAAATTGGAATCATGCCAAGTCCGGCGTAAGCGCGACGTGCTCGCGCATACACCAACGTAATGTCGCGACCAATCAATGGCGCAACATTTCGCCTGTGATATATATTTTGTATCCTCGAAACACCAAGCGCGTGGTTGATTGATCACACCAAAAGCGTGGCTGGGTTTTCAAGCAGACCCTTGAGCGTGTTCAACCAACGCGCCGCCATGGCGCCATCAATCACTCGGTGATCCAGCGAAAGCGTGGCCGTCATTTCGTAACCAATGGTGAGTTGATCATCGCGCACAACGGGTTGCTTCAGCGCGGCGCCGCAAGCAAGAATGGCGGAGTTGGGTGGATTGATGATGGCCGTGAAATGCTCCACGCCAAACATGCCCAAGTTTGAAACCGTGAAGGTGCTGTCGGACATGTCCTCCATGGACAGGCCGCGGGTGCGCGCCTTCTCTGAAAGTGCTTTGGTTTCGCTGGAAATGGCGCGCAAACTCTTGCGATCCACATCGCGGATAACGGCCACCAACAGACCGCCGCCCTTCTCTTCATCCAGCGCCACGGCCACGCCAACATTCACTTGCTGATGCATGAGAATTTTTTCGCCGGCCCAACTTGCGTTGACATATGGGTGCTTGGCCATGGACAGCGCGCAACCGCGCACAATGAAATCATTCACGGAAAGTTTAATGCCTATGGATCCAAGCTCGCTGTTCAGTTGTTCGCGCAGCGCCATCAAACGGTCCAACTCAAACTTCATGGACACTTGGTAATGCGGAATGGTGGTCTTGCTTTCAACCAATCGCTTGGCGATGATTTGGCGCATTGAACTGACGGCCACTTCTGTGCTTTGCAGACCAGCCACAACAAGTCCGCCCGCGCGGTGTGTTGGTGTCACTGGAACAGCAAGCGAACTGGATGCCGCAACATGCCCTTGACTACTTGTGGTTGGCGCGCTGGAAGACATTGAACTTGCGCGCACCGACTCCGTGGTTTGCGCGGCGGGAGTGGCGCCGCGATTTTCCAAAGCGTTCATCACATCGCGCTTGATGATTCGCCCGCCAGGACCGGAGCCCTTGAGCGAGGCAAGATCAACGCGCTCTTGCTCGGCGATTCGACGCGCGACAGGACTCACGCGAACTCGCGCGCCATCGGCTTGAAGAATTTCTTCGGCTTGCGCGTCGATTGGCTCAACACTGCTTGCGCCGCGTGTGTTGGAATTGGCTGAAACAAAGGCATTTTCAGATGTACTGTGCGATGGACGCCCCGCCGCGGAAGTGTTGGGCTGGCCAGAAGATGTCGCGGCTTGCGCGCCATCAAGGCTTTCGCCGTCCTCTAAAATAAGCGCGATCTGCGTGCCAACTTTCACTTGCTGACCGGCTGGCACGAGCAACTTTAAAATTTTGCCGTCGTCAAAGACCGGCATTTCCATGGTGGCCTTGTCGGTTTCAATATCCGCAACCACCATTCCACTTTTTACGGCGTCGCCCTCTTTCACATTCCAACGAACAATGGTTCCAGATTCCATGGTGTCCGAAAGGCGCGGCATTGTGACGGAGATTGGCATTGTTGTTGTCTGATTAGGCATTGTACGTGGCGCTTCGAACCGCCTCGCAAATCTTGCGCGTGTTGGGCAAATATTCCTGCTCCAAATTGTAAGCGTACGGCGCGGGAACATCCTCGGTGTGCACGCGGTGCACGTGGTTGTCCAAATCATCAAAGCAGCGCTGATGAATTTGCGCCGCGACTTCCGAACCTGGACTTCCAAAGCTCCACGACTGATCGACAATGACAAGATTGGATGTCTTGCGCACCGAACGTTCAATGGAACCAATGTCGAGCGGTCGAATGGTGCGCAGATCAATAACCTCGCATGAAATTCCCTCTTTGGCCAATTCTTGCGCGGCTTCCATGCAGAAATGCACCGGGCGACCCCACGAAGCCAGCGTGCAATCCGTGCCGGCGCGGCGAATGCAGGCCTGACCAAATTTCACAAGCACATCTTCGCCAACAGGAACGTCGCCCTTCATGCCAAGCATGCGCTCGCTCTCCATGAAGAACACCGGATCATCGTCGCGAATGGCGGTCTTCATGAGACCCTTGGCGTCGGCGGGCGTTGATGGAATGACAATTTTTATTCCAGGCACATTGGAGAACAATCCTTCAACGCTCCAACTGTGCGTGCTACCAAGTTGCCCGCCCGCGCCGTCGTTGCCGCGGAACACAATGGGGCAACCAAATTGTCCGCCGCTCATGAACAACATTTTGGGCGCGTTGTTCAGAATTGGATCGGCGGCCACCAAACTAAAAGACCAACTCATGAATTCAACCACGGGGCGCAAGCCCAACATGGCGGCGCCAATAGCCATGCCCGCAAAACCACTTTCAGAAATGGGCGTGTCAATGACGCGGCGCGGACCAAACTCGTCCAACATTCCGCGGCTCACTTTGTAGGCGCCGTTGTACTCAGCCACTTCCTCGCCGATCAACATAACGCGCTTGTCGCGGCGCATTTCCTCGCTCATGGCGTCGCGAATGGCGTCGCGAAATTCAAGTTCTTGCGTGGCGCTCATATCAAACCATCTCCCTCGCGCGTGGCGCGAAATGTGGGCGGATTCAGCGCACCACCGTACATGCGCGGCTCGCTGGTGCCGGTATATCGGCCCCATGGTTCACGATACACATCGTGATACAAATCCGACAACGGTGGCACTGGACTATTGTCCGCAAACTCAACGGAGTCGCGCACTTCGGCCTTCATTTCTTTTTGCAACGACTTGATTTGATCATTCGTGATAGCGCCCTGATCAAGGATTATTTTCTCAAATATTCCAATTGGATCGCCTTGCTCCCAAATGGCCTCCTCATCGCGCGAGCGATATTTGCGCGGATCGCTCAT
>CANJIC010000158.1 GCA_947474205.1 Planctomycetaceae bacterium
CGCGCCGACAAAATGGGCGAGCGACTTGCATGGGCTGGCGCCAACGCGAAGCAGTGGTGGTTGTTTGAACCAAAGCGCGAGCCGAGTCGTTTGTGGCTTGGCGCGCGCGACACGCCAGTGCCAGATTCGCTGCTTCCATTTGCCGGACCTGACGCGTTGCTGGAATTGCTTGCGGCTAAAGCATGGCCCGAAAAATTAAGCCTGTCGCAGGATCGTCCTGGAATTTTTTGGGCTGACTTTAATCGCCCCAAGCGCGGAGCATGGGTGAAGACTCGAGTTCAAGTTGAGACAAATACAGGGTTTCCTAGCCATATTTGGCTTATGGATGCCAAAGGCAATGTGCTTGCGGAAAGTGAATTGAGCGAGCCCGTGATGGCGAACATGAACCACTTGCCCATGGCGGACCGTCCAATGGTGGCGAGCAAGATCACGTTGAAGTCCGTGTCTAATATTGGCGTGTGGCAAATCTTTTGGGACGAACCTGGCGCGCGCGAAGATCGATTGAAAGATCGCCTGTTTGATCTTGAGGTGATCCGCGGCGTCATGCGACCAGCCGAAGTGATCGATCTTGAGAAGGGCCAACCCAAGCGATGAACTATCTCGCTCGATGTGTGTTTGCGTTGATCATGGTCTTGGTGGCGGCTTCCCCATTGCAGGATCACTTTGTACAGGGCACGCAAGCCGCCAGTAGTGGCGCGCATCTTTGGTGGATCTCCAAGAATTCAGATGATGCCACCGCCCGATTTGAATTGCTCCACCACGCAGCGGCGAATGACGAGCGGCAATTTCAAGTGGCGTCCACCTTCGTTGAAAAGCCGATCGCATTGGCCGCTGATGGCGAGCGGGTGTGGTTGGTGTTCGAGGCGCTCAACCACAAGATGGAGGTGGTTTCGGGCGAAACAAAATTTAATCCCGCAAGTGAGTTGTGGTTTATCACGCGGGGTGGAGCGTTGCAATTATGCCCAAGTATTGAGGGAAATTCGCTGGAATCATTGGCCGCGTTCAATGGCCAAGCGTGGGCGATTGTTCAAGGCGAGCCAGATGCGCAGGTGTTGCGTGCGGGTCAGTGGACCAGTGTCAAGTTGCCGCAAGCCATTAATGAATGCCCAACTCGAATGCTGGTGGTTGCCGGCGGAGCCTTGAACGCGCTTGGACAAACCGCCGAACATTCCATCAGGCGCTTCAAGCGCGAGTCAGAGTCGTGGATTGAGTCGCCCATGGTGGCGCGGGAATTTTTATACGCAGTTGACCACGCTGCTCGCTTTGCGTGCGTGACCGGTTCATATTCCGAGCAAGCGCTGAATTGGGTTGAAGCCGGCGAGCTCGCGCCCATCATGGCAATTGCATTCAACAAATCTTCCCCCAAGGCAGACTCTGGCCAAGTGACTGGCATGGAAAGTGGATTTGCGTGGGTTGCGCAAACCGGCGATGCAACTCAAAACACTATGTTTGGCCAATCTTGGATGTCTGTGCTTAGTGATGGAGCGGCGGAATTTTCAGAGCCGATTGAATTGCATGTGCAACTTTCAAAGGCAAGCCGCTGGTATCACTTGCCAATTCTTGGCGTGCTTTCGCTGGGCGCCATCATTGCGGCGTTCTTGGTGCGTGCCCTGAATTCGCCGCTGAATCCACTGGAAAATGCGCGTTCCAAAGAAGGCGACATCAATTCCAAACCGCTTGCGCCAACGCCCGGGACGCCATTTAAAAAGTGGCGGCGGATTCTGGCCACGTCCATCGATTTGCTTCCGTGCGCCATTGCTTCGCTTTTTATTTTTAAGAACCAATACGCAATCCAACTCTTGATCCCGCCGCTATGGAGCGCCGACATTGAAATGACCTTGCCATATATAGCCATGGTTGTAGCGGCGATCGCATTCTCCATGTTTGAGGAAATCATGTTCGGCCGCAGCATGGGCAAGCGCTTGATGGGCGGGCGTGTGGTTTCAATCCATGGTGAACCAGCCGCGTGGTGGCAACACATCGCGCGCAATCTTCTCAAGGGGTTGGTGTTGCTTTCACCGGTGCTCGCAATACCTAGTTTCATCAATCCACTTGGCGCGGGAATTCCTGAGATTATTTCTAGAACCAGAGTTGAAGCCACGGAAGCCGACTCGGATTAAAAGTATGCTTTCCAAAACCCCGCGCGGCGTGCGAGTGACCGACTGAATTTGTCCGTTGCGCCCCAAGGCGTGGGCGGCATTCATGGGCCAAGTCACGCAGTGAAATGCGTGCGGGAATTTGTGGCGTTTCATGCGTAATTCAGCCGAAGAATGCCTGCGGTTGTTGCTTTCCGTTGCCGCGCGTTGGAAGCGCGCGGCATGAACTGATGAAGGGGCATGGAGGCCCTGCGTGAAGATGAAATTTCAAATCAATCCATTGTCTTGGAAACCGCAATTGGTGCTTGGCGCCTTGCTTGCCGCGGGTGTTCCAATTGCAGCCGTGGCATGGAAGTCCCATCGAGCGTCGAATGGTGTTTCAACAATTCAACAAGTGGCGGCGGATCAGTCGGGTGCGCTTGGTGTGCCGGGAGCAGTTGACACAACAAAAATAAAACCAAGCATTGACGTAATTCATTCGTCAACCGACTTGTCCAATGGTGCGCAAACTTCGTTATCGGCAAACTCATTCGGGGGAATTCAAGCGTGGTTCGAGGGCAGCTCGAATCCATTTTTGACGACCGCGCAGGCCAAGGAGCGCAAGTTGCAAGATGCCTTGTCCAAAGTGGAGGCAGCGCTCATGCGTCGCGGCGATGTGCAGACCGTTTTTATTTTAGTGGATGAGCACGCGCAAAAAAATAGCGCTGGTGGATTTGTGGTCAAGAGTGAAGTGAACGCTGAGAATGCTTTGGGCAAGAGCAACGCGCCAAGTCGCAAGCCCAAGGCCGTGGTTTCCATTCGCATGCGTGAAGGCTCATTGCCGATCAGCCTTGCGGACAGCGCTGGTTCCTTGGTGAGCGCCGCACTTGTGAATGTAGATGCCGAAGATGTTGAAGTGCTTGATGAGCGCAGTGGCACGCGTGTTCGAGCGCAAATGTTGGACTTGTCATCATCTCTTGCGGCGCGCGAAGCATTGGCGGTGGCCGTGGCATGTGAGCAAGAAGAAGTCCAAAACGATTTCCAAAAAGTATTGGCGTTCACCAACTCGCCACCCGTGGTGTTGGATGTTGGCGTATTGCCGCAATCGCTGTGGACACAAGCATGGTGGTGGTGCGCGCTCTTGGGAGTGCTTGGGTTGGCCGGCACAATTTTAATATGGTGGAAATATGTGTCGCGCTCTTCGTCTACAAAAAGCGCGACATTGGCGAATGCCAGCGGCGCCTTGGTGGAAAATATCAACACGCTTCAAGACGCGGCGCCACTGGGCAGGTTCCAATTTTGGAGCGCGCCATTGGCATGCTCCTTGCATAAATGTGTCGCGGAAAAACCAGCGTTGATCGCGGCCACGCTTGTGCAACGTCTTGAAGGTGCGCCATCATCGCGTCAAGAGGTCGCCGCAATGATGTTGGAGTTGGAACCGTGGGCGGCCGAACGAGTTCTTGGTGTATTGCCCGATCGATCGCTTGATGTGCTTGAACACGCAATCAAGAACCCCGGCGATCTGGTCGCCGCGCAACAGGTAAGAGCGCTGGCGGAAGCCATTGTTTCACTGCGAAACGCCGCATAATTGAGCGTATTTTCTACATTTCGGTCAAGCCCAACGCATTATTCACGATCGCTTTGACGCATGTGAAATAGTGTGTTGGATTGTTGCTTACACGTCGCAAAAATTATCCACGCCTTGGATTTCTGCGCGTGTCCGCGTCGACATGCGCGGCCGGCGAATGCGGTTCCTTGGGTTGTTGCGTTGCCGCCGCCGCCATGCTCGCGGGAGTGGCCGGAGGCGCGCCCTCAATTTTTGCAAACAACAATCTTCCAGCGTTGGTGGTGACAATGTTGGCAATCGTGGCCTCCACGCTCGCGCCAATTCGCGTGGCCGCGTCTTGGACAACCACCATGGTTCCGTCAGGCAAATATCCCACGCCTTGGCCGGCGGCTTCACCGGCCTTGATAATGGCCACGCTCAGAATGTCTCCCACACCAATCGTTGGGCGAAGTGATGCGATCATGCTTGCAAGATTGACAATCGTCACGCCTTGGATTTTTCCAACCGACTCCAAGTTTGAATCGGTTGTCAGAACGCGCAGGCCGTCGCCTTTGGCGGCTTCAATTAGAAGACGATCGACACTAAGTCCGCTTACTCTGAAATTTTGCAGCGACACTTCAGTCCAAGCATTTTCCCTGAGTTTTATAAGGTTTTCCAAGCCACGGCGACCACGCGCGCGCTTGGTTTTGTCGCCACTGTCGGCCAGGCGTTGCAATTCATCCACCACAAAATTGGCAATGACCAGCGGCGCGTCAAGCAGCTTGGCGTTGGCAAGCGCAATAATGCGTCCATCGATCAACACGCTGGTGTCCACAAGCCACGGACGAACTCCACGCCGCGTGCGGCTGAACTCCACATAGGGAATGACAAGGCGAAAATCATCCTTGGTGTTCAGCACCACGCTGACGCTGAGGTAGCAGACGATCAATCCAACAATGGACTTGCTCAAATTCAAATACATCTTTGTTTGTGGATCGACAATTTCCCAGGCGTTGGCGACCGTGTCCAGCAGCGCGCCGAACGCGACCGCTCCGATTAATCCGAAACACACGCCAATATAAATACCGACCACTCCCGCAATGCGCTTGTTGGGAGTCATGGCGTCGATCACCACCACGATCAATCCGACCGCGGTTGTTGCAATGCCCAAGCCAATCACCGTGGCATAATTAAAATCAAATGTGGATTTCACGCTGCTCACCGTGAGCAACGCCACGCTGACGAGAAGCGTGATAAACAACAAACGGACCACTTGCAGTAAAAAACGTCCGGCACGCACATGATCTGACCCCGTGTTGGCAAGTGGTGGGTCGCTGGTGGTGTTGGAAAATCCATTGATTCCAAGGGAAATATCATTCATTTCCTTGTCGGTCTGCGCTTGGGATTCCGCCGGCGTCTCTTGGGGCATACTTTGATTGTACGGCGGCGGACGGCGAAGCTAGGATTTGAAGTTCACTGCTTTCAAGGACGGTCGGGCCCGTTGGGTGGGCGTCATGTGAACCTGGTCAGAGCTTGACCGCAGCAGCCATAAGCAGCGGCATCCATGCCGACGCAAGCCTGGCCGTCCTTGAAAGCAGTGGCATAGGAATTGATCGTGGCA
>CANJIC010000159.1 GCA_947474205.1 Planctomycetaceae bacterium
AAACAGACCGCCTTGCGCAAATGTTGGATCAAAAGGGGGGCGCTTCATTGCATGGCTTCTCTTGTGAGTATCGTACGAAGGAGTTGGCGTGATTTGCGCATCGTGAAACAAAGAATTTCAATTGATGATGAATCATCAATATATTTCAACGGCATGAAGAACATGAAGAAGGCGAACTGAAACACAATGGCCCAGAACAGCGGCACAACCATGATCACCGCCAAGACCACGCTTGGGGAAATTCCTGGCATTGGCGCGCGCTTGGTTGAGCGCCTGAACGCCTTTGAATTGCGCACCGCGGGTGATGTGGTGCGCCACTTTCCAATGCGCCACGAACGCAAGTTGGCGGAGCGAACTATTTTAGAAACGCAAAATGAGGTGGCAGACGAGCAAGCGGTGATTCGTATTCGTGGAACGGTGGCCACCGTGCGCGTGCGCCGCGGTCGCGCCACCATGGTTGAGGCCACGCTTGAAGATGATTCCAGCAGCGCGCGTTTGGTGTGGTTCAACGCGGGTTGGATGCGTGATAAAATTCATCCCGGAGATACTGGCGTGGCGGAAGGCCGCGCCAAAGTGCGTAATGGTTTTTTGGAGTTGGGAAATCCGCGGTGGATTCCAGACCATGTTGCAAGCGACACCATGGCGCAGCGGGCGGAGACGCCAAGCGCGCAAACTGAACCACAACGTTCGTCGCCGGATATTGCGCGTATCAATCCCCCGCTGCTTGATGTGCAGCACGATCAATTGCGCGCCATTTATCCTGCGTCGGAAAATCTGCTCTCAAGCGAAATTGAAAGTGTGGTTGCAAAAGTGCTTGAGTCCGTGTGCGCCACCATTGAGGACCCGCTTCCAATTGCGTTTCGCCAAGAGCGCGGCCTGATCGCGCTTGCGGACGCGTATCGTTTGTACCACCAAGCGCGTGATGAGGAAGATGTTGCCGCAGCGCGCAAGCGATTGGCCTTTGATGAATTGTTCCTGCTGCAACTTGGAGTCATGATGCGGCGCGCGCAACTTCGATCGCGCACGCGCGCGTTGCCCCTGAAGCTTGAACCAAAAATAAATGAGCACATTCGCTCGCGTATTCCATTTGTGCTTACGCCCGAGCAAGACCGCGTGATTGGCGAAATTGTGACGGACATGGGCCAACCCTTCGCCATGAATCGACTTTTGCAAGGCGATGTTGGCAGCGGAAAAACCGCCGTGGCCGTGTACGCCATGTTGCTTGCGGTGGCGCACGGTTTTCAAGCGGCGTTGGTGGCGCCCACGGAACTTCTTGCGGAACAACATTACGCCGTGCTTGGCGCCATGCTTAAAGGCACTCAAGTTCGCATTGCCTTTATCACTGGTTCAAATACCAGCGCCGAGCGTCGCGAGCGCGTGGCTGGGCTAGCCACTGGAAAGTTTGACATTGCCATTGGTACGCACGCGCTTCTTGAAGGCGGCGTCGCGTTTCGCAATCTTGCGGTGGCCGTCATCGATGAGCAACATCGCTTTGGCGTGAAGCAGCGCGCGGCCATTCGCCAGAAAGGCCAAGGCGAATTGCCAGTGGTGCCGCACACATTGGTCATGACGGCCACGCCAATTCCGCGCACGCTGGCCATTACGTTGTATGGAGATTTGGACACCAGCGTGTTGCGCGGCTCGCCGCCTGGGCGCACTCGCATTATCACGCGCGTCGTTGCGCCAGAAAAAGCGCCGGAGGTGTATTCGTATTTGCGAACGCGCTTGGAGCGCGGCGAGCAGGCGTATGTTGTGGTGCCCGCCGTTGAAGAATCTGATTTGGGTTTGAAAGATGTCGCCAATCATTTGCGCTATTTGCAAGAAGGCCCTTGGAAAGGCTTGAAATTGGCTGGTTTGCACGGCGCCATGGCGCGCGATGAACGCGACGCAACCATGAACGCGTTTCGCGCAGGCACAGTGCAGGCGTTGGTGGCCACAATTGTGATTGAAGTTGGCGTGGATGTTTCAAACGCCAGCGTCATGGTGGTCGAACATGCGGATCGATTTGGCTTGGCGCAACTACATCAACTTCGTGGGCGCGTTGGTCGCGGCAGCACGCAAAGTTTGTGCGTGTTTCTTGGCCAGTCAACAACAGAAGATGGCAAGCAACGATTGGAGGCGATCGGCAACACCGACGATGGATTTGTGATCGCGGAAACTGACTTGCGCATTCGCGGCCCAGGAGAAGTTTTTGGAAGCCGCCAATCTGGCTTGCCGCCATTTCAAATTGCCAACTTGGCGACCGACGGCGAACTGTTACGTGTGGCGCGTGAGGACGCGCATGCGTGGATTGAAAAAGATCCAGAACTTTGCGCGCCTAGCGTTGCAGCGCTGAAACATAAATTGTGGATCACCTATGGCAAGGCGCTGGGACTTGGTGATGTGGGATAAACATGCATCTGAAATGACTTCTGCATGACATCCGAAATGAAATCTAAATAAGACAATCAAGTCATTGCATCCGCAGTACAAATGTACGGCGCAATATTTCTATTTGAACTTGCGCCGTAGATGTGAACCAGATGCATTGTCTGCGCTACTATGACCCCAATGAGCCATGCCCTGCAACTTGCCAATGTGGCCTTTGACTATGGCGAAGATTTTTCACTCACCATTGCAGAACTCAGCCTAAACAAAGGCGAAATGGCCCTTATTTCTGGCGGCTCTGGTTCAGGAAAAAGCACATTGCTGTGGCTGATCGCTGGCTTACTTCGCGCCACAAGTGGTTCCATTTCTGTGGCGGGCGAACGCATGGATGGCGTCAGTGAAAGCGCCGCCGACCGCATTCGCGCGCGTCATATTGGGCTTGTATTTCAAACGCATCACTTGCTTCCAAAATTCTCCGCGCAGGACAATGTGTCCTTGGCGTTAATGGCCGCGGGCGAACCAGAAAAAACGCACGCCACGCGCGCGCGCGAACTGCTGGAAAAACTTGGCATTGAACGCGTGAATGTTCCTGTGACCAATTTAAGCGTGGGCCAACAACAACGCGTGGCCGTGGCGCGCGCCATTGTGTGCAAGCCAACCATTGTTCTGGCCGATGAACCAACCGCAAGCCTGGATGAAATGAACGCAAGCCAAGCCATGGACTTAATTCAACAAGCGTGCCGTGAGGCTGGCGCAGCCCTGTTGTGCGCCAGCCATGACCGCGCCATGCAGTCACGCTTTGAACGAGTGATCCAAGTTGATTCATTCGTCTCCACCAAGTGCGCATCAACAAAGTCCGGAGCGCACGCATGAATTACATTTCAATCGCATGTTCGCACAATTTGCTCGGAGCTCGAGCATGAATGACATTTCAATTGTCGTGAAAAGTTTACGCTCGCGCCGACTCAGCACCGTTATCACCGCCGCAAGCGTTGCGGTTGCCACGGCATTGCTGCTCACCATGCTTTCACTGCGCACCGCTAGTTTTGAGGCATTTCAGCGGGGAACTGGTACAACGCATTTGCTTGTCAGCGCGGACTCCAGCCCGCTGACCGCGGTACTCAACGGCGTGTTCTACGCCAACGCTCCAAGCAATCCAATTTCGTGGGCCAAATATCAGGAAATTAAAAACGCATTTCCTTATGACTGGGCTGTCCCAACCCAGCAAGGCGATTCATTTCGCGGCTATCCAGTGGCCGCGGTTGGTCCGGAATTTTTCACCCGCTTTGAGCCAGTGCGCGGCGAGCCGTGGCAATTAGCGCAGGGACAATTTCCAAGCAAGCCATTTGAAATTTGTTTGGGATCAACCGCGGCGGTGGGCAGCGGTTTGCGCCTTGGCCAAAAAGTATTTTTAACCCATGGCTCTGGCACAAGCCGCGAAGGCGAGCACGCGCACGAGCACGCCGAGTATCCATTCACCGTGGTTGGCATTTTGCAACCCAGCGGTTCCGCGCATGACCGCGTGTTGTTCACGGATCTCGACAGTAGTTGGATATTGCACGCACAGGACCGACGCGAGCGCGAGGGAGTTGAGGGATTGACCACCCTTGCAGATCTAAAAGATGAAGATCGCAAAATCACAGGTATTTTGCTGCGTTTACCCACTAGACCAGGCCGCGACGCCAGCGCCGCCATTCAACAACAATTCGACGCGTTGCGCCGCGACACGGCTATTGTGGTGGCGCAACCGGCGCAACAAATTGATCGTCTGCGTTCCATCATTGGCAATATTGACGAATTGTTCATCGCCCTTGGCGTGGCGGTGTTGCTCTCAAGCGGCATTTCAATTTTGCTTTCCATGCACAACTCCATGGCGGAGCGGCGCAAACAAATCGCGCTGTTGCGCGCGCTTGGCGTGGCGCGCATGCGCATCACGGGAATGATTTTAACGGAGGCCACGCTGATTGGTTTCGCTGGCGCCATTGGCGGCTGCGCGTTAAGTTTAATTGGCAACGCCATTGCTTCCGGCGCGCTCAAGACGCGCATTGGTTTGGTTGTTGATCCAACACTTGATCCACGCAGCACTGTGATCATTGTCGCGGGCGCGATTGTGTTGTCGGCGCTTGCAGGCGTGTTGCCCGCGATCACCGCGTACCGAACTTCTGTGGCGGACAATTTAAGGCCGGAGGCGTAATGAAAATAGTCTGGAGCCTATTGCTGTTGGTGTGTTTGGCTGGATTTGCGGCTGTTTTTTGGCCTGTTTCAAATGGTTCATCCAAAAACGTTGATGAGTTTGCGAATGCGAAACCGCCTCAATCAATCGCCGCACCAACTGCGTCACCAACAACTACTACAACGACCAGCACGCCAGCGACAACAACGGCGGTCACACCTATTTCATCCACGCCATCAACGGCCAAGGCAATCACTTCCGCAACAACAAGCGCGCCCGCTTCAGCCACAAGCCCCGCCAGCAATACAAATGCCAGCAACAAAAACGCCAGCGCAACAGCAAACACATCAACCGCGCCTGCCAGCAATCTTGCCGCCAAGACCAAGGCTGCGGCCGTTGTCATTTCGCCCGACTCGCTTAAAGATGGACTTGACCGCAAACTAGGCAACGCGGTGATTGAGCCTGGCAACATTCTCAAGCAAGCCGACGGCTCCATACTTGCCGACAATAAATATCTCATCAAGGGAGCGGGCACCGTTGAAAATCCATATCGCGTGACGTGGGAGTGTTTAACCAGCGCGTCGCAAACCTACATTCCTAGGTTGCAACAAAACAACATTCCACAGCGCGTGGCCATGCTTCACGACAAGTGGATTCGCATTGAGGGCTACATGGCTTTCCCATTA
>CANJIC010000160.1 GCA_947474205.1 Planctomycetaceae bacterium
ACGGGCGCTCCTGCCTTGACGACAGCCGCGGTGCGGGGAATGGTCCCTGAGCCGCGAAAAGAGTTCCGCGCGTGCGGGCTCTTCGGTTCAGGTTGACTTTCTCGGAGCACATTCACAAGCGACACATTCAACACAACTCAACAGACGCTTCTCACAATCCATACATGGATTGATCCGAAATAAAATTCGATATCATTGAAACAGAATTTATTTTGGCCCGTGGTGTAACGGTAGCACAGGAGATTTTGGTTCTCCTTGTCCTAGTTCGAATCTAGGCGGGCCAATTCTGATTACGCAAGAGACAGCGTCCGCGTGAAAGCGTGTTGAGTGTCGCAGCAATTTCAAAGCACATCATGAGCAACCACACCACGACCACATCACCAGACTCCGCGATTATTTTGGCGGCGGGCAAAGGCACGCGCATGAACAGCGACTTGCCCAAGGTCATGCACGCGGTCGCTGGTGAACCCATGGTGAAGTGGGTTGTGCAAAGCGCGCGCCAAGTTGGCGCCAAAGAAATTGTGCTGGTGGTTGGCCACCGCGCGGAAGTTGTGCAAGCCGCGTTCGCCAATGACAAGCCCGCGTGCCACTGCGTCATGCAGTCGCCGCAACAGGGAACGGGCCACGCGGTTGATCAAGCGCGCTCGGTGTATGAACAAGGTTTGCTGGGCGAGAATGTCTTTGTGTTGTGCGGCGACGGTCCGCTGATTCAAGCGCAAACACTGCGGAAATTGTGGCAAAAGCATAGCAGTGAAAACGCGGCCGCAAGCCTGGCCACCAGCATTGTGAAAGACGCAACCGGCTACGGCCGCATTGAGCGCGATGGCGACGGAAAGTTTCTGCGCATTGTGGAGCAGAAGGACGCAACGCCCGCGCAACTGACGCTGAAAGAAATTAATCCCAGCTACTACCTGTTCAATACCAAGGCGTTGTTTGAGGCGCTGAAACTTGTCACCAACAAGAACGCCAATGGCGAGTACTACATCACCGATGTCTTTGAACTTCTGCTCAAGCGCGGCTTGCATATCGCCGTCATGAACGCGGTGCCTGAAGAAGAAGTGCTCAGCATTAACACTCCGGCTCAACTGGATGAAGTGGACGGAATTCTGCGCGCGCGAAATCGCTTACCAATGGAAAGCACATCATGAGCGTCAAAGACAAAGAAACGTTGAAGATATTTGCCGGCACCACTGGTTTGCATTTGGCTAATGGCATTGTGAAATATCTTGAGTTGCAACTTGGCGCGGGCGAGACCAAAGTTTTTCCCGACGGTGAATTGCTGGTCAAGTTGGATGAGGACGTGCGCGGGCGCGATTGCTTTGTGGTGCTTTCCACATGCAGTCCGGTGAACGCCAGCCTGATGGAACTGCTCATCTATATAGATTGCCTGCGCCGCGCCAGCGCCAACCGCATCACGGCGGTCATTCCTTATTTTGGATACGCCCGCCAAGACCGCAAGGACGAGGGCCGCGTGCCTATTACAGCCAAATTAGTGGCCAATTTGATCACCACCGCCGGCGCCCACCGCGTGATGTGCGTTGACTTGCACGCCGCGCAAATTCAAGGTTTTTTCGATCTTCCCGTGGACCATCTCACGGCAAGCCCAGTGCTGCTTGACCACTTCCGCAAGGAGCTTCCTGGGTTCGTAAATCCAATTGTGTTGAGTCCAGATGTTGGCAACGCCAAAACCGCAAACATGTTTGCGGAGCATCTTGGAATTGACTTGGCCATTATTGAGAAGCGCCGACAGAGCGGAAGCGAAGTGAAAGTGAAAAATGTCATTGGTGAAGTGAAGGGTCGCTCCGTGATTATGTTTGACGACATGATCACCACCGCGGGCACCGTGGTCGAGGCCGCCAAAGTCGCGCGCGAGCGCGGCGCCACCAGCGTTCACTTGGCGTGCACGCATGCGGTCATGGTTGGTCAAGCCATCGAGCGCTTGGCCGCGCCGGAAATCACAAGCGTCACCGTGACGGACACCATTCCAATTGACAATCGCCTGCAACCCATCCGCCACAAATTGCGCGTGCTCACCGTGGCCAGCATGTTGGGCGAAGCCATCCACCGCATTCATCACAACCAAAGCGTGAGCGCGCTCTTTGGAAAATCTTTTGGGCCGGCGCGCTGAACAAACTTTTTACTTTCAATTTCAACTTGTACCATTTCACTTTCTTTTATAGGAGATCTCACCATGTCTAAGACAACCCCGACACTGCAAGCCCAACCTCGTGAAAAATTGGGCACTCGTTACACCAAAAGACTGCGCGCAAGCGGCAAAATGCCAGCTATTTTGTATGGTCACGGAAGCCAGCCCATGGCGCTGCAACTGGACGCCAAGCAAACCTTGCAATCGCTGCAACAAGGCGCCCACGTGTTGAACATCGCCCTTGAAGGCGGCACCACGGAAACTTGCCTGGTGAAGGACCTGCAATTTGGTTGGCTGGGTGACAACGTCATTCACGTCGATCTTGCGCGCGTGAACTTGGATGAAATGGTGACCGTGAAAGTTCGCTTGAACTATTTCGGCCAACCAGAATCCGCCAAGCGTCCTGGCGCCGTGCTGACGCACGACGTGACCGAGCTTGAAGTGAGTTGCAAGGTGCGCGACATTCCAGAGGAAATCCGCATTGATCTGACAAACATGAAGGGCGACTTGCTGACTGTTGGCGAGTACAAACTTCCAACCGGCATCACCGCGGTCACCGATTCACATTCCGCCTACGCGCGCGTGATCATTGTGCAGGAAGAACTTGCGGCTGAAGCCACGGCTCCAACTGGAGTTGCTGAACCTGAAGTGTTGACCGCCAAGAAGGACAAGGAAGGCGCCGAGGGCGCGGCACCAGCCAAGACGGCACCAACCAAGGAGGACAAGAAGGCGTAAGCCTGTTGCAATTCCATGCGTCTTATTGTTGGTCTTGGAAATCCTGGAGCCGAGTACACCGCAACCCGCCACAACGCGGGCTTCGATGTGCTTGATCGATTGGCACGAAGGTTCACGAATCCGCCGGCTTCGCCTGCGAAATCGCGTTTCACCGGATTGCTGCTTGAGGCCCAGATTGGAAGCGAACGTGTGCTTCTTCTGAAACCAACCACCTTCATGAATCTCAGCGGCGTCAGCGCGTTGGAGGCCATTCGCTTCCACAAACTTGACGCCACAAAAGATGTGTTGGTGATCGCGGACGACTTTGCGTTGCCTTGCGGAGCGATCCGCTTGCGTGGCCAAGGCAGCGATGGTGGACACAATGGACTCGCCGACATCACGCGTCGACTTGGCAGCGATCATTGGTCGCGTTTGCGAGTTGGCATTGATGCGCCGGGAAAAATTCCAACGGAGAATTATGTCCTTGGACATTTCACTGCGGAACAAAAGACTCGCATGGACGCGGGACTTGATGAGGCGGCAGAGGCCGCGGCATGTTGGGCCGAGCGCGGGCTTGAGCACGCCATGAATACTTTTAATCGCCGCGGCGCTGGAGCGACCGCGGGTGAGGCTTGACATCACTCCGCTCAAGTACGTTCTTGATCGGGTTCAAATTTTGGTTCGACATTCACTACACATTTTCGAAAGGACACTGATATGGACGCAACACTGACAGCTGAACGCACTCGCCCCTACGAAGGCATGTTTCTCTTTCCACAATCCGCCAGTTCTGATTTGCAGGGCTCCACCGATCTGGTCAAGGAAATCTTGACCCGCAACGGCGCGGAAATTCTTTCCATGGCGAAATGGGACGAACGCAAGTTGGCCTACGACATCGCGGGCAACAAGCGCGGCCTCTACATTTTGGCCTTTTTCCGCACCGTCAGCGACCGCCTGGCCTCCATCGAACGCGATTGCAACCTGAATGAAAAGTTGCTGCGCAGCATGGTGATTCGCGCGGATCATTTGACCGAGGAGCAGCTGAAGAACGCTGAATCCATGCAAAAAACCATGGACGAGAGCCGTTTGCGAGCCATGCCAGGCGATGAAGCTGGCATGCCTGAACGCGATGCGGACCGCGACATGGACCGCGACGCCTAAACCGCGGCTAGGTTGCATAATCCACCCGCAAGGGTTGGATTGAATTGGGTTGGGTTACCTCAGGGCGCGATCATATTGCGCGCCTTCATACGTGTGCACATTCGGGCCACCCACTTGGGTGGCTCGATTTTTTTACTGACCTGAATTTATTTTCAAGAACTTCCGCCACAAAATGAAAAGTTGGGGTGGCGCCGTTATAGAATGCATTCACGCAACAAGGAGGCGTAATGACATGGCTAATTTTAATAAAGTAATGTTGATGGGCAATCTCACTCGTGACATCGAACTCAAGGTATTGCCGCAAGGCAATCAGACCGTGGGCAATTTCGGAATTGCAATGAACCGCAAGTTCAAGTCGGCGTCCGGCGAGGAGCGCGAAGAAGTGACCTTTGTGGATTGCGAAGCATGGGGCCGCACCGCGGAGATCATGAAGCAATATCTAACCAAGGGTCGACCTGTGTTCATCGAAGGTCGCCTGAAACTTGATCAATGGGAAGACAAGGAAGGCAAGAAGCAATCACGCTTGCGCGTGGTGGTGGAAAACTTCCAGTTCATCGGCGCGCCGGCTGGCGCTGGTGGCGGCAATGGTGGCGGTGGAAACGGTGGCGGCTACAGCAAGGGCTCAACCCAAGCGCCAAGCGAAAGCCACACCACAGTTCCAGACACCGACATTCCGTTCTAAGTTTTTCTAGAAGCACATTGCCTTTGGCACATATCGCTTGATGCGTGGAGTTGTTGTATGCCCTGCTTGAATGCGTTGACCCCGCTTCTTGCCTTGGCGTGACGCAACCCCATGCAGCAAAACTGCCATGCAGTTCATATTGCATGGAAGCCACACTGTTGGTCGCGATATGGTTGCTCGCTTTGTTTGCTTGCTTTGTTTGCTTGCTTACTTTGCTTGCTCGGTGCATCCACAGCGGGGCTTTGGTTTGTGATGTGCTAGTTTTGACCATTCACAGCGCGGCTTTGGCTTGTGATGTGGTTGTTTCGTGCAGTGGCAGCCTGCAAGCCCGGGCTGTAAAAAATCAAGAGTTCAACTCTGTACCCCCTTGTGAATCAAGGGGTTTTTTGCCATACTTGGGCGCTCGCCGCAGCCTGACTTTCGCGTGAAAGCAGGCACATAGTTGGGTGTTGCGGCCACCCTCACTCCCCAAAGGGGAAGGACAGCGTCATGGCAAAGCGAAATGTTGAGTTACTTTTAAATA
>CANJIC010000161.1 GCA_947474205.1 Planctomycetaceae bacterium
TGTGAAGCGTGACTTTGGAAATGTGAACACCTACAAGACCGCGCTTGAGCCGCAGGAATTTTTCAGTGTGTCCGCGGTTCCCGTGAAGAACTGACGCGAAAGTCCACGCATGGTCACCTACCTTGTCCGCAGATCGCTGTTGATGATTCCCACGCTGTTGGGAATTACATTGATGGTGTTCATGTTGCTGGCATTGGCGCCGGGTGGAATTGGCGCGTCCATGCAAGCCGCGGGTGGTCAAGGCAACACAACTGGCATCGCGCAACAGCAAGCGTATTTGGAAGATCGCTACGGATTAAGTGATCCAGTGATTGTGCAATATGCAAAATGGTTGAGCAGTATTTCGCCGATTAAATTTGGCACGCGTGATTTGCGCATGCCTGGTGGCGAGCGCGTGAGTGTGCCGCGGCCCATTCCTGCGCCGTCGTTGCCGCAGGTGTTTCCACCGCCAGCCATGCCAAGCGTGGTGTTCACGCCAAGCACAGATGAGAGCCAAATTCCCGAGTTTAAAGCGCTTCAGCGCGATGCCGAGGGTGCGCGTCGTAGTTATGTTGGTTCGGTTCGTTTGTTTCGCGACGCGTTGGCGGATGTGGCGCGCGCGGTTGGCGAGCCGCTTATTGGTCGGCTTGATGGCAAAGGCGGCGCCAAGGCGAATGAATTTGGCGATGTGCTTACGGTGCTCGACGCGGCGCAAGCGCAATCCGCCACGGATGCGGCCGCGGCAACAGGCGCGTCCAACATGGCCGATGCAAAAAATAATTCCGACGCTTCCGCGGCCATGGCGCGAGTGGAGCAATTGGCGCGTGTGCGCGTGAAATTATTTGACGCCGCCAAGAGCATGGACACCAAGTGGGCGCTTGCCGAAGAGACTCGCCAGCGCGCCACGATCGCGTTCATGGCGAGGCCCTATCCAAAGAGTGGATTTCCAATTATTCCAAATGTTATTTCGCTTGACACATCCGACTTTGGCGTGGCGTTCTCCAAGAATCGACCAGTGTGGGACTTGATCATTGAGGCGTTGCCCGTGACGCTGTTGATTAATTTGATCGCGTTTCCAATTTCATATTTGATCGCGGTTCCAACGGGCGTGATTGCAAGCGTGCGCAGAGGAAGTTGGTTCGACACGCTCACGGGCGTTCTGTACTTGTCGCTGTATTCCATTCCCACCGTGCTTGCGGGCGTGTTTGCGATTGGATTTCTTGCCAACAACCAATATTTGGGCTTGTTTCCAGTGAGTGGCATGCACGACACCGCCGCGGACACAATGGCTTTTTTGCCCAGCACCAATGACGCGGGCGTCTACAAGAGCGGATGGCTTCTTGATGTGGTCTGGCACATCGCGCTTCCAGTGTTGTGCTTGACCTACGGCTCATTCGCAATTCTTTCCAAGCAAACGCGCGCCAGCATGTTGGACAATCTCAGCGCCGATTATGTGCGCACCGCTAAAGCCAAGGGCGTGGCGCGCAACGATGTTGTGGTGCGCCATGTGTTTCGTAATAGTTTGTTGCCACTGATCACCATGTTCGTTGGAATTTTCCCGGCCATGTTGGGCGGCAGCGTTGTAGTGGAGCGCATCTTCAGCGTGCCTGGCATGGGCAGTTTGGTTCTGGACGCCATCTCCAACAATGACCGTGATCTTATTTTGGCCGATGTGCTGATGATCGCCGCGGTGAATGTGTTCGCGTTGTTGCTGGCCGACATTCTCTACGCCGTCGCGGATCCACGGGTGAGCTATGAGTGATATCAAACAAGAAGCGCCCAATATGATTTCAGGCATCGACGCCATGCGCGGCGTTGGACAAACACGCGCCAAAGGATTCTGGGCCGACGCATGGAGCCGCGTGCTGAAGCGCAACGGCGCGCGATTTGGTTTGCTCTGGATTGGCTTGATCGCGTTCTTCGCCATCTTCGCGCCGTTGATCGCCAATTCGCATCCGTGGATGATTGAACACATTGGCGCAAGCGGTGAAGTGACCAGCCGATCGTGGCCGCTTTTAGCCAATTTAACGGCTACAGATTGGCTTTTATTGATTGGCGTGTTTGTGGGCGCGCCGTGGATCTTAGTTGGTCCGCGTTCATTTACGCGCTCGCAACGAACGGGCATGTTCGTGGTGGCGGCCATTCAAGCGGGCGTAATTGTGGTGCTTGTGCCAACGCTGATTGAGTGGGCCAGCGAATCCTCGCGCGCGCCGTGGTTGAAAGAAATGGCGCGTGGCAACAATGGCGGTTGGCCCATTGCGGCGGTTATCTCACTTGGCGCGGCGTGTGTTGCGGCGTGGATTCCATCCATCGACTCGCTGTGGAAGCGCGTGGCCAGCGCGTTGGCCGTGGCCGCGATCAGTGGAAGTATTTCCGTGAGCGCGGGTGGCGCAACCTTGATCAATTTTGAACGCTACATGGACAATGAAGCTGCGGGAACAATCCGCTGTGTGTGGGCGCCCATTCCGTGGTCGCCGCTCTACACGCGCAGCGACATGGTGGCCGCGCCGCCGGGCGCAATGGTGGAGGAGTTGCCCAATCTAGAAAGTTGGAAAGGCACGCCATTTGGAAAAAGAATTTCCATCATGGGCACCGATGCGCTTGGTGGCGATGTGCTTGCGCAAATGATGTGGGCGTGCCGTTTGTCCATTTCCATTGGCTTAGTTTCCACCGGACTCTCGGTGTTGATTGGCGTGACCATTGGCGCAATCATGGGGTATTTTGGCGGCTGGATTGACTTATTGCTGTTCCGTATTGTGGAGATATTTATGGCGGTGCCGGTGTTGTTCTTGCTGATCGTTGCCGCCGGCGTGTTGCCGCGCAACACCTACATGATGATGGCCATCATTGGAATGTTTTCCTGGACAGGCGCGGCGCGCTTCACGCGCGCGGAATTCATGAAACTTCGCAAACAAGAATTTGTGCAAGCCGCGCAAGCGGTGGGCTTGCCACTGCGCGCTATTTTGTTCCGCCACATGTTGCCCAACGGTGTCACGCCCGTGTTGGTGGACGCCAGCTTTTCAATTGCCGCCGCAATTAGCATTGAAGCCACGCTGAGTTACTTAGGACTTGGCCCTGATGGACAAGCGAGTTGGGGCAAATTGCTTTCAAGCGCCACGGCGAGCACGGGAACATTTGTATGGTGGCTTGCGGTGTTTCCTGGACTCGCTATTTTCTTGAGCGTGTTGAGTTACAATATGCTTGGCGAAGCGTTGCGCGATGCGATCGATCCCAAACTTCGCAAGGCGGCCCACTAATGGCAGACATTCACGCATCAGTTCAAGCACGTGCCGATGGAAAAGTATTGACCAAGCCCGTGCTTGAAGTGGCCGACTTGGCCGTGAGTTTTGACAATGCAAGCAATCCGGGCGCGCCGCGCATTCAAGCCGTGGCTGGCGTAAGTATGAGCGTATTTCCGCAGCAAACATTGGCGGTTGTGGGTGAGTCAGGTTGCGGAAAAAGCGTGACCGCGCTCAGCACCATGCAACTTGTTCCATCGCCACCTGGACGCGTTGACCGCGGAACTATTTTGCTGGAGGGCACGGACTTACTCTCGCTTTCAGAGCAGCAAATGTTAAGCGTGCGCGGCGGTCGTGTGGCCATGATTTTTCAAGAGCCCATGACAAGTTTGAATCCGGTGTACACCATCGGCGATCAAATTCTTGAGGCGATTTTGTTGCATCAAAAAGTGACGGTGGAAGAAGCGATTGAACGCGCGATTGATTCACTGGAGACGGTTGGAATTTACAACCGCTTGAAGGAGCGATTTAAAAGCGACGCGATGGCGCTCAAGCGCGGTAAGAGCGAGTTGCTTGATGAATATCCGCACCGATTTTCCGGCGGCATGCGCCAACGCGTGATGATTGCCATGGCGTTGGTATGCCAGCCCACGGTGTTGTTGGCTGACGAACCTACCACCGCGCTTGACGTGACCATTCAAGCGCAAATTTTGGAACTACTGCGCGATCTGCAACGCTCACGCGGCATGGCAATTATGTTGATCACGCACAATCTTGGCGTGGTGGCGGAGAACGCGGATGTTGTGTGCGTGATGTACGGCGGCAGAGTGGTTGAATATGCGCAGGTATTTGAGCTTTTTGATCGACCCATGCATCCCTACACGCGCGGGCTTTTCTCCAGCATTCCAGGCTTGCAACATCGATTGCGCAGATTGACTACAGTTGAGGAAGTCACTGGAAATCCTGCCGAATTTCGGAAACTGCCAGGCGCTGAGCGTGGCGTGATTCCGTGGTGGCCGGGACTTCCCAAAGAGGCGCGGCCGCGGCTTGAGTCTGAGCGCGAGCCGTATTGCCTGCATGAAATTGAACCGGGGCGTTGGATTGGATGTTGGCGGACACCTGAGCTTGCTGCGAAGGGTTCACGTCGACCTGAACTTGACTATCGCCGTGATAGTTAAAATTTTCTTTGCTTGTCCCGAAAGGTTGTTTCTATGCCGCTCTTAAAAGTTGGTGCCAAGATTCCGGCATTCCTGTTGAAAGATTCAAAGGGCAAGGCGTTTGGATCAAGTGATCTGAAGGGTCGCTACTGCGTGATCTATTTCTATCCGCGCGATGACACGCCAGGATGCACCATGGAGGCCTGCGAGTTCCGCGACCTCTCCAAGACATTTGAAAAACTGGACGCGGAAATTTTTGGCGTGAGCAGCGATAGCGCGGACAGCCATGTGAAATTTAGTGATAAATTTTCTTTGAACTTTCGCTTGATTGTGGACACGCCCGACAAACTAGGGCGCTCACCATTTGCAATGAAGTTGGGCGTGTGGCAACGCAAGATCATGTATGGCAAACCCTACATGGGCGTGGTTCGAACCACATTTTTGATTTCGCCAGTTGGCACCGTTGCGCAGCGTTGGGACAAGGTAAAACCCGAGGGACACGCCAAGGAAGTGGCGCAAACCATCGCCGATTTAAAGAAGGGCTTGAAGGCCACCAAGCGCGCGGCCAACAAGGTTGTGGCTCAAGAAAAAAAAACCAAGGCCGCGAAATTACCGCGTACTTAAAATGCTCTGACGCTACTCTGCTGACGTGGCACACGACGTCGCAAATATTATTCTGCAACTGAAACGCATTCATCCCGCCGCCACGCTGCCCAACTATCACAGCGCGCACGCCGCGGGCATGGATCTATGCGCGTGCCTGGAAAA
>CANJIC010000162.1 GCA_947474205.1 Planctomycetaceae bacterium
ATTTGTTGCTGCCAATGCTGGTCATGACCGCGCTCTGAGTTGTGCCGCCATCCAAGTTCCACTTCAAACGAACGCCGTTGGTGATCAACGTGCTGACCACTGGAACTGTTTGCACTTCAACAGTGGACGCGGTGTTGTCAGCCACCACGCTGCCCGGCGCAAGCGTGATTGTGATTGGACTTGAGGCCAGCAATTTTTCCATCATGGTGATGGCGGCGGCGAAATTTTCTTTGGCGTTGGGAAGAATTTCGCTGGTTGGCATGACAAATCCATAGGTGCCCGTGTCGCGCACTTCAATGGTGCCAGCCATCATTCCTTGAGTTCCATACGTCCAATCATCAATGCAACCGCCGGTCAAACCGTACGTGCTACCGCTTGGACCTGCCGTGTAATTTTTTCCATTGATGGATGCGATTGCGGTTTGCATTGGAATTCCCACGGCCGCCAAAGCAGTTTGATCTGGCGACAATGTGGTGGTG
Organism: Planctomycetaceae bacterium; assembly: GCA_947474205.1. The sequence goes on from CANJIC010000162.1 coordinate 480, forward strand.
TAGGACCACGGCCACAGCCATAATTGGCTGTAACTGTGAAAATCAATGTGCCCAACCAAGTTGGTGTGCGCCGCGATAAAGTCGCGCATGCCCACGCTTTCCGGCTCGCTGAACGCCGCCGTGCCGCGATACGTGTCACTACTTGTTGTGCCGCTTGAACCGGAACCGCCCCAACCCACGCTCCAATTGCGGTTCAAGTCAACGCCATATGTAGTGCCGCTAATCAGGCGGCGATTCTTGCGCCACAAACGGTTGCCGCCAGTGGCCCAGGTGTATTCGTAGCCATCGGGATTTTGCACAGGAAAAATGTAGACCTCGGCGGAATTTAAAACCGCCGCGATTCGTGGATCGATGGTGTTGTTCTCCACAAATTGATCGGCGATCCACATGGTGGTCATGGTGCTGGCCCACTCGCGCGCATGCAGTGTGCCGGTAAAAATAAATGCTGGCAACACCGTGCCCGCGGGGTAACGCGAAATGCGAATGCCGCGAATGACACGGCCTTGAATGGAAGTTCCCGCGTTGACAATGCTGACAAGATTTGGATACGCCGCCACCATTTCATCAAGGCGCGTGTTCACGGCCGCGAGATTTTTGAAATCAGAGAACCAAGAAAGCGATTCCATGGGTTGCGCCAAGCGAGTCCGCTCAGTGTCGATTCGATTTTGTAAATCCGAAATCGTGACTCGATACGGAATTCCCGCGCGATCCAATGTGCCAAGATCCGCCTGCGACATGCGGAAGTCGGCGTCGCCGCCAACGCCAACGTGATGGCTCCACATGTCGTCGCTGAGTTGATTGACCAACATTAAATCTTGCGCGCTGCGAATACTGACTCGCACCACAACATCGCCGTCAAAGCGCACCATGTCATTGGGATCAATGGGCAGAACGGCGGGCGCGGCGGCAAGAACTTTGTCCACGGTTTCTTGCAAGACCACCGCTTGAGAAGCGGGCGCAGAAGTGCTTGCTTGTGGCTTTGCGGATGGAGGGGCGAGAGCCATCAAAACGACAACCGTGAGAAAGCTGATGTTCATGTGCACAGACTAAACCAAATTGTGGCGAATGCCATTGAAAGATAGGAGATTTCAACAAAATCCGTGATTGAGATTGACCTTTGTGAAGTTCTGGCGCACAGTACACACGTGGCATCATTTCTAAACACAAGGATTGGCGTAACTCAGCACGGGGGAAGTTGTTTATTGGACGGTTCTTTGGGCCGCGACAAGGGTTGCGACGGCCACCGAGCATTTGGAAAAAATTTCACCATGCCTATGCGCGCGTTGGCCTTGCCAATGTTGGCGCTGGCATTGGCGTTGCAAATAAATTGCACGGGCTCACTGCAGTTGGCAAAGCCGTGGGCCGCGCCAATGCAATATTCAACGGCGCTTGCCGACACGCCATATCCACCGCGTGACTTTGCCATGTTTGACGCGGTCAATGGGCGCGTGCTGATGTGGAGCGACGTAATTGATCTCACCGCGTGGGCCGATGTGATTGTGATTTCACATGAGAAAACTTGCCCAGGCGGAGCGTGGATGCAGGAAGCGTTGACGGAAGATGTGGTGGCGGCGTTTCCGCCAAGTTCGTTTTTTGAATCCACAGGTGACGCGGCCACAGTTGTCACCGAGTTGAACAACTCACCCAAAGACAGCCGCCGTGTGCTGATTCATTACACGGGCGCTGAACCCTTGCACGATATTGCATCCGCCATTCGCAAGGCGCACCACACCGACAACGTATTCACAATTGCGCTGGTGCCTAGTCCAGCGCGTTTTTTGCGCAATGAAGATGTGCGCAAGGCGGATGTGGTGGCGTACACCGCGCCCACGCGCGTGGTGCCACCAAGTGATTTACAAAACGATCAACCGCGCTCCACGCAAGATTTGCAAAAGCGAAATTAAATCCGCGCGGCGGCGGCGCATGTTTTATCAACGCTTAAGCACAACGTCAGCCTGATCATTGCACAATATCTGCGCCACTTTGGCAAATATCTAGCCGCGCGTGAAATCATTCTTGATTTCAAAAAAACTTTTTATTCAGAGCACATCTGCTGCAACTTGGCCTGCGTCATGCGGTGAATTTATTTGGAGCAGATTTGTTGCAGTTCGGCTTGCGTCTTGATGATGCGGAATAGTTTCTCAATCTTCATCATGGTCATAAGCGCCTGCAATTCCTTGTTCAAACCAAAGAGCAAAGGTGTTGCGCCAACTGCCGCCGCCTGATTGCGGCACGCAATACACATGCCTAAACCCATGCTGGCCATGAAGCTCACGGTGGAAAGATCAAGCACAAGAAACTTGACGGCTTTTCCATACTGCTTGAAGTACGGTGAAAATTCCTCGGTAATGATGGGGCTTTCGCGCTGGCCAATGTTGGGACCAGTTGGGCGGATGATGAGGACCTTTCCATCCCAATTTAAATTTACAAGTGGAGTGGTTTTTTGCGCTGGCAAGTTGATTGGTTCTGTGCTCACGTGTTGATTCCTTGAAATGGAAGATACCAAGTTCAACGGCGCGTCTACTTGCGATTACGCCTGTCCAATCCGCGGCTCTTTTTCAAGCGATTCAGCGCCGTGCTTGGCGTTACTAAAGCCTGTAATTCACCGCGCAATGGTTGCGCATTTGTGATTTCAACTACGGCAACAGCGCCCTTGGCAAAATCTATCGCGTGCTCACTGGCGCCCATCAGGCGCGAAATAAGTTCGCTTAGCACTGGCTCGTGACCTACAAGCGCCACGCATTTTTCATTCTGGTATTTCCCCAGCAATTGCAGCAACACTTCGACCGCGGCAAACCCACCTTCCGTTTGAAGCGCGTCACAGCGCTTGGCTGTTGGCCATTTGGATTGCGATTGAAGAATGTCGGCGGTATCCCAAGCCCGCGTCCAACCACTTGCCAACACAAGGGACGGGGCTTCTAGCCAACGAGGAAGTCGGCGGGCAAACTTCACAAATTCACGGCGACCATTGGCGCTAAGCGGTCGCAGCGAGTCATCGGGAAATCTTTTGGCGTCGCGTTCCTTGGATTTGGCGTGGCGCACAAGAATTAATTTCATGCCAAACATATTACTTCAACGGGAACTACCTTTGCCACAATGGGAACGCTTTCCATTATCAACGCGCGCGTGATCACCATGAACTTGCAAGCGCACGGCGGCAACGCTGTTGAGCACGCCGGCGCGCGCCACGGCGCCGCCATGAACGAGATTGGCGTTATTGAAAATGGCCACGTGTGCATGCGCGACGGCGTGATTACTTCTGTCGGCGCTGGCCGCCCCACTGCGCTTGTTGGTGAAGTCATTGACGCGGGCGGCCGCGTGTGCATGCCCGCGCTGATTGATTGCCACACGCACTTGTGTTTTGCGGGCAATCGATGGAGTGAATGGGAGCAACTGCGCGCGGGCGAAAGTTATGAATCTATTTTGGCGGCGGGCGGCGGAATTATGTCCACGGTTCGCGCAACCAAGCAAGCCACCATGGATGTATTGGCGCAGGAACTTGGAGATCGCTTGCGCGCGTTGGCACATTTAGGCGTGGGCAGTGTTGAAGTGAAAAGCGGCTACGGACTTGATTGGCAAAGCGAAATAAAAATGCTCAACGCCATTGGCGAAGCCGCAAAAAATACGCCGCAACTTGTGGTGGCAACTTGTTTAGGAGGCCACGCAATTCCCGCGGACAACGCTGCGTGGCCAGAACAATTCGCGGCGCATATCGCGGAGTTGGCGCGGCAATTTCCAGGCGTGGCGGTGGACGCATTTTGTGAACGCAGCGCGCTAAGCGTGCAGCAATGCCGCGAGATTTTTGTGCAGGCGAAAAAATACAACGTGCCGCGGCGCTTGCACACCGATCAGTTCAATTCAATCGGCGGCGTTGCCATGGCTATTGAATGCGGCGCGACCACCGTTGATCATTTGGATGCAGCCGATGAGAACTCCATCACGGCGCTAGCAAAATCAAAAACAATCGCGGTGCTATTGCCGTGCTCGGTGTACGCGCTTGGCGGTGCATACGCGCGCGGCCGATCCATGATTGATCAAGGCGCGGCCGTGGCGGTTGCTAGTAATTCAAATCCTGGCAGCGCCCCCACCATTGACATGCGATTTGCAATGCACTTAGCGGTGCGTCACTGCGGCTTAAGTACCAACGAGGCGCTGACGGCTGCAACGTGGAACGCGGCGTGCGCGCTTGGCATTGAAACAAAAGTTGGAAGCCTGCACGTGGGCAAGCGCGCCGACGCCATTGTTCTAGAAGAGCGCGATGAACGAGCATTGGCGCACGGCTTCGCTGGCCCACCGCCGCGCCATGTTGTGTTGGCGGGCAAACTGATCAGCTATCGTCATTAGCGTGTTGCGATTTGGGTTGTGCGCCATGCAATTGCGTTGCTTGACTGGAGTGGTTGGCAGCGTCATCACCTCCACAGAACCCTTATTTCTGCCCCAAAAACGGCCCCCGTGCAACAATTTGCAAAATCTTTTGCATTGCGTGATCAAGGTCACCTGGTTTTTACGTTTACATCTATGGATAGCGAGTTGAAGCGTTGGGAAGCGCGGCAACAACTAATCTTAGATGTACTGGAAAGCCATGTCGGACCGCAGCGGGAACCTGCACCAGACAAGCC
>CANJIC010000163.1 GCA_947474205.1 Planctomycetaceae bacterium
AAATCACGGATAAAACCCACCGTATCGGAAAGCATGCAGGCGTTGCCGCCGCCCAAATTCCATTCCTCCACGCGCGTTCCAAGCGTGGCGAACAACTGGTCGTTGGCAAACGCGCCGCCGCGAGTGAGCGCGTTGAAGAGCGTGCTCTTGCCGGAATTGGTGTAGCCAACCAAGCCAACCGTGAAATGACTTTCGCGCCGGCTCGCCACTTCGCGTTCCTTGCGCCCAGCGATTTCAACCAACTCACCGCGCAAGCGATCAAGACGCTCCTTCACAATGCGGCGATCAATTTCAATTTGCTGCTCGCCAGGTCCGCGCGTACCCACGCCCATGGGCGCGCCGCCAGTGACTTGTCCCAAGTGTTGCCACATGGCGCGCAAGCGCGGCGCGGTGTATTGCAACTGCGCAATCTCCACTTGCAATTGCGCTTGGCGAGTGGTGGCGCGATTGGCGAAGATGTCCAAAATAAGTTCGCTGCGATCGATCACCTTGCAACCCAACGCTTCTTCCAGCCCCTTCAATTGACTCGGCGAAAGATCGTTGTCAAAAATCACAACGCCCGCTTTGAGTTGCTTCACCATGAAGCCAAGCTCCTCCACTTTGCCCTTGCCTAAATAAGTGGCGCCGCGCGGCTGCTTCATATTTTGCTCCAGTTCCCCCGCCACTTTCACGCCCGCGCTTTCCACCAAAGCCCGCAATTCACCCAGTGGATCGTGATGGTCGAAATCCGAATCCGGCAAATGAACTTGCACCAAAACCGCTGATTCGCTCAGCACCGAACTGCGATGAAGATCTGTTTCCACAAAACGATTCTAGGATGTAGCGAGTGAACGCACCGTTGACCATTTTGGCGCTTGAAACCAGTTGCGATGAAACCGCGGCGGCCGTGGTGCAATTGCGCGCGGGCAAACTTGTCGCGCTGTCCAACGCGGTCATCAATCAAGACCACGTGCACGCCATGTACGGCGGCGTTGTGCCTGAACTTGCCAGCCGAGCGCACTTGGAAAAACTTCTGCCCGCCATTCGCGCCGCCATGAGCGAGGCGAAAATTTCTTTCGGGCAACTTGACGCGGTCGCTGTTGGAATTCGCCCAGGCTTGATCGGTTCACTGCTTGTTGGAGTCAGCGCCGCCAAAGCCTTGGCATGGTCGATTGGAAAACCATTCTTGGGCGTTGATCATGTACTGGCGCATTTGGTGGCGTGTCATTTTCTTGACACCACGCCGGAATATCCCGCGCTTGGTCTTGTGGCCAGCGGCGGCCACACGCACTTTGTGTTTATGGAATCACCGCTGCGTGCGCGCGTTGTTGCGCGCACGCGTGACGACGCCGCGGGCGAAGCTTTTGACAAGGCCGCTTCTATTTTGCAACTGGGTTGGCCCGGTGGACCGCTGCTGGAAAAACTTGCGCGCGGTGGCAACGCAAAAGCATTTGACTTTCACGCGGGGCACTTCGCCGGCAGCGCAGACATGTCGTTTAGCGGCTTAAAGACCGCGTTTTTGTATGAAGTGCGCGGAACACCCAATGCGCCAAATCGTCCCGCGCGCCCCGCGCCGCCGGAACTGACGCCCGCACGAAAAGCTGATTTGGCCGCGTCATTTCAGCGTGGCGTTGTACGCGGCCTGGAAAAAAGTTTGCGCGCCGTGTGGCAAACACATCCATGTCTGTCCTTGTGCGCCGGCGGCGGTGTGATTCGCAATGAAAGTGTGCGCGACATGCTGCAAGCATTCGCCCATACCATGAATGTTCCCTTGTTCCTCTCGCCCAAAGAATTCTGCACCGACAACGCCGTCATGATTGGCGGACTTGCGCTGCTACGACTTGCCGCGGGCGAGCATGATGATCTGTCGCTCGCAGCGGAACCACTTTCACAATTGCGAATCTCATGACCTATCGACCACCTTATGTCAGCGACCGATTTCAAATGGTGCCCGCGCCGCATCCAGCCACCATTGATGAAATTGAATTGCTCAAGCAATGCCAAATTGAATGTGGCCGCGTGTCGGGTCCTGGTGGACAAAATAGAAATCGCCGTGATACCGCGGTATGGATGATCCACACGCCAACTGGCGTGGAGGCGCAGGCCACTGAGCGGCGCAGTCAATCGCAAAATAAACATATGGCCATGAAACGTTTGCGCCGCAGATTGGCCATTCAATTGCGCGTGGCCACAAGTCGCGACAGGCACACGGCAAGTGATTTGTGGCGCGCGCGCCGTCAAGGCGACAAGATGTGCGTGAACCCGGATCATGAGGATTACCCAGGTCTTCTTGCCGAAGCGCTTGATGTTGTTGTGGCGCGCCGATTTGATTTGGCTGGCGCGGCTGGAATTCTTGGCATAACCATGAGCCAACTGAGCCGCTTGATCCACCACGACAAGGCCGCGTTCGCGCGCGTGAATGAAGGCCGCGTTGAAGTTGGCCTGCCTCCGATTCGCAAGTGATGTTGCCAATGCGTTCACTCGCAATATGAACAAGTGAGAAAATCTGCGCTGAACATACGCCGCCAAGGATGCGCCAGCAAGAATTTCGCGCCAAAAGTGCGCCGCCAAAAATGCGCTCGCAAGAATGCGCCGCCAAAAATACGCCAGCAAGAAGTCGGCGCCAAAATGCGCCGCTCCAATCGAGCGCGTGAAACAAACGCACGGCTTGCTAAACTTGGCGCATGGTTTCTCATGCAGACATTCGCGCGCTGGTTCAAGACGCGCGTGAAGACCTCACGCGTCTGCGCCATCAACTTCACCAACATCCCGAGTCAGCATTTGAAGAAGTCAATACTGCCGCGCTAATTCGCGCCGAACTTTCGCGTCTTGGCATTGCATTTGAAGGCGGATTTGCTGGTGGAACAGGCACCGTGGCGCATATCTCTGGCGCCGCGCAACATGGCGCGAATACAAATGCGCAAGCCATTGCCCTGCGCGCCGACATTGACGCCCTGCCCATGCCCGATGAATCCAATACCGCGTGGCGCAGCACTATCGCGGGCCGCGCGCACGCCTGTGGCCATGACGGACACACCGTGATGTTGCTTGGCGCGGCGCGCGTTTTGGCGCACATTTCGAAAAAATTTCCGCTGCCAAACCCCGTGACGTTTGTATTCCAACCCGCCGAAGAAACCGGCATGGGCGCCGAGCGCATGATTCAAGATGGCGCGCTCAATGGCTCGCGCATTGGCTGCGCCGTGAAGCGCGTGTATGGATTACACGCATGGCCTTCGCTTGAAGTTGGCTGCGTGGCTTCGCGAGCTGGTCCCATGCTTGCAAGCGCGTACGCATTTGAAGTCACCATCAACGGCCGCGGCGGTCACGCGGCGTGGCCGCACCTTGCCGCTGATCCAATCATGGTCGCCGCCGCAATTGTGCAAGCGCTGCAAACAATTGTGTCGCGTGAAATTGATCCGCTTGACGCCGCGGTTGTCACCATCACGGCCATTCATGGCGGCGACGCCTTCAATGTGATTCCACCAACGGTCTCCATGCGCGGCACCACGCGCGCGTTAAAAAATTCCGTGCGCGATCATGTGAACGCGCGTGTCACACAAATTTGTGAAAGCATTGCCGCGTCGCTTGGCGCAAGCGCCACCGTGCATTTTCTTCCAGGCACTCCCGCCACAAACAATTGTCCAGAAACATTTGCGCGCTTTGAACGCGTGGCCAAGATCGCGCTGGGCAACGACAAAGTTCAACCGCTTCACAATCCAGTCATGGGCGGCGAAGATTTTTCCCATTACGGCGAAGTGGCTCCCGCCTGCTTTTTTGCGCTGGGTCAAAAGCGCCCCCATGAACATTTTCCGCCCCTGCATCACCCCGCATTTGATTTCAATGACGATTCCATAACCACGGGCGTGGAACTGTTCTGCCATTTGGCGCTTGATAACGCATAAAACAAGCATGCAACGGGGCATCTGCCCACCAATCAATCTATATATGTGTCAATGCCAAAGCGGCGCCACTTGTTGCAACGCCTTCGTCATGCAAAAGATTCGCAGCGCTTTCCCGCCAAAATCATCTTGCAACCCATTGAAGCCCTTGCCAACTTCGGGTACAGTATTCGGCTCACTTTCGCACACCGTTCGAACTACGTCGTGAATAATTTGGTCTGGCTGATCAAATTCGCTTCTTGTTGAAGCACGCTGCGTAGGAGGTAGGATTCAATGGCCAAGAAAATCACAAAAGTTTTTAAGATCATGGCGCCCGGCGGCAAAGCAACGCCAGCTCCACCACTCGGTCCAGTGCTTGGCGCCAACGGCGTTAACCCCGGACAATTCATCACCAAATTCAATGACATGACGCGCGAGCTCAACGGCCGCGTGGTCGGTTGCATTGTCACCGTCTACGGCGACCGAACATTTGATCTTGAAATCAAATCAAGTCCCGTGAGCGTGATGATTCAAGCCGCGTTGAAAATTGAAAAAGGTTCCGGCACTCCAAACACCGTCAAGGTGGGAAAGATCTCCAAGGCGCAAGTGCGCAAGATCGCCGAGGAAAAGTTGAAGGACTTGAACACACGCAATGTCGAATCCGCGATGCGGGTCGTTGAAGGCACAGCCCGCAGCATGGGCGTGACGGTGGAAGGATAAAATCATGGCAATCGCAACAGCAAAAGTAAAATTACACGGCGGCAAGCGCATGCGCGCGAGCCTTGAAACACGTCCAAAGACCGCGGTTTCCCCTGAGGAAGCCATTTCCGCATTGCGCAAGTTCAAAGCCCCAAAGTTTGACCAAACGGTCAATGTGGTCGTGAATCTTGGCATCGATCCAAAGGCCGCCGATCAAGCGCTTCGCGGTTCCATGAGCATGCCTCACGGAATTGGTCGCACCTCGCGCGTCATTTGTTTCTGCGGTTCCGACAAGGTCGCTGGCGCCAAAGCCGCCGGCGCGGTCGAAGCTGGCTCCGATGATCTTGTTGCAAAGATCGAGCAAGGCTGGATGGAATTTGATGTCGCGGTCGCAAGTCCCGACATGATGAGAATTGTTTCCAAGCTTGGAAAAGTTCTTGGTCCAAAGGGTCTCATGCCAAGTCCAAAGGCTGGAACAGTTGCGGCGGATGTCGCGGCGGCTGTGAAGGAATACGGCGCAGGCAAGCAGGAATATC
>CANJIC010000164.1 GCA_947474205.1 Planctomycetaceae bacterium
TCCGGAAGCCCGCCAACATTGTGGTGCAACTTAATGCTGGCCGCCGTGCCCGCGTGGCTTTGACCGCTCTCAATGCGGTCCGGATACAGCGTTCCTTGCGCCAGAAATTTCACGCCGCCGCGCACCTCCTTGGCGGCGCGTTGAAATACATCAATGAAGCGATGGCCAATGCGACGGCGCTTTTCCTGCGGGTCTTCTATGCCGGCCAAGTCATTCAAAAATTCCTTGCGCGCGTCGACCACCTTCAACTCCACATCAAAGTGGTGGCGAAACGCGCTCTCCACCAAGTCGCGCTCGTTCTTGCGCAGCAACCCGTTGTCCACAAATATGCAGGTCATTTGACCCGGCACAGCGCGCGCGATCAACGCCGCGGCCACGGCGCTGTCCACTCCGCCAGAAAGACCGCAAATCACGCGGTCTTTGCCCACTTGCTTGCGCACGCGCGCCACTTCCTCATCCAGAAAATCCGCCATGGCCCAACTGCCGGTGCAACCGCACGCCTCTTGCAAAAAGTTGCGCAGAATGTCCACGCCACATGGAGTGTGCGTGACCTCGGGATGAAATTGCACGCCCCAAAATTTCTGCGTGCGATGTTTCACGGCCGCGGCCGGACACGTGGGCGTGCTGGCAAGTATTTCAAAATCATTCGACAAGCCAATGACTTGATCGCCATGACTCATCCACACCGTGGCGGGCGATGAAATGCCTTGCAACAAATCCTTGGCCACTTTCACGTGCAATTTGGTCCGTCCATATTCGCGCGCAGGTGCCTTGCCCACTTGGCTGCCGAGCAATTGGCAACCCAATTGCATTCCATAGCAAATACCAAGCACTGGAACGCCCAATTCAAACAAACGCGCGTCGCACACTGGCGCGCCCGCGTCGGTGACACTGGCTGGACCGCCGCTTAAAATAATTCCCTTGGGATTGTGCGCGCGCAATTTTTCCAACGACTCGTTGGGCGCCACCAGCAAACTAAACGCCCCCGCTTCCCGCACGCGGCGCGCGATCAGTTGCGAGTATTGACTTCCAAAATCAAGAACAAGAATTGTTTCTTTGGCCTGCAGCGTCATTTCTATGTGCGTCTTTCACTGTGCGTCGTTCAATATTCAAAGTTTCACGTGTCCATCGTTTCTTTGGACAAGTCATGGTACAACTCTCAGTATGAATCGTCACTTGGTTGAAATCCTGTTGTCTTGCGCGCTTTCGTGCGCATTTCTTGGCGCGTGTGGGTCCATTGATTCTGGCGCCAAGTTGCAAAGCCCCGACGCCAACACGCGCATGGATGCGTTGCTCAAAGCTGGCAACAGCGCCAACGAAAATACAGTTCCACAAATCGTGCCGGCCCTTCAAAGCGAGGACCCACTGGTTCGTTGGGCGGCGCAGCAGTCGCTTGAAAAACTCACTGGCACCACGCTGGGCTATGGATGGAGCGATAGTCCCAATAAGCGCGCCGTTGCCACGCAAAAGTGGGTTGAATGGTGCAAAAGTAAAAATCTCTCAACTCCCGCCGCGTCTTAATCGGATACTGAAATAGAAAATAGTGCGCCGCCTTCATAGTGGCGTACTACTCTTTGCCAATCTCACTCGCCACATGACCTCACCATGAACTCGACAAGCCACCCTATGAGCGAACCACACATTCATATGCGAATTTTAAGTCGCCCAGAACTCATGGCGCCCGTTCGCGCCATGTTGTGTGAACTGGCTTCGCGCGCCGGCCTGAACGAAACCGAGTGTGGCCACATTGCGCTCGCCATTGACGAGGCGCTGACAAACATTATTCGCCACGGTTACAAAAATGATTCCGACAGCCACATTTGGATTTCAGTGTGGGAACTGGAAAACCCCAAAGGCGTGCGCATTCAAATGGATGATCTTGCGCCACATGTTGAGTTGGAGAAACTCAAGGGCCGCGAACTGGACGACATTCGTCCTGGCGGCTTGGGCGTTCATTTAATCCATTCCCTCATGGATTCCGTGCATTTTTCAAAGCGCCCCGAGGGCGGCATGCGCCTGGTTGTTGAAAAATTCCACGCCCACGCCGCCGCGAATTCGCATGCCAATGTGAAACACAATTCGTAAGCGTAACTATCCAAAATTGCCTGCGACGAGAGATATTTCTTGCTTGCTGCGCAAGAATGTTCTATTTCCATCCAACTTCTATTTCAGACCGCGGCGCGTGAACCATGCGCAGGTGCGCAAGAACGCATGCCGTGCAAGTATTTAAAAGTTCGACTACGATCACCCGCATGTCAGGTGCAACCGAACTCGTAGTGGATGTCGAAGCAATTTCCGATGGCGTTATCTTGCGCCCCAAAGGAGATGTGGACATGGCACGCTCTCCAGCGCTAAGAACCAAATTAACCGCCGCTCTCAAGGGCAATCCAGCACGTCTTGTGTTGGATCTGTCGGAAGTTCCATACATGGATTCAAGCGGGCTCGCCACGCTGATTGAAGCGCTGCAAACCACGCGCAAAAATAAGATCAAGTTCATCGTGTGCAATCTCATGCCACGCGTGCGCAGCATTTTGGAAATCGCCCGTCTGACAACGGTCTTCACCGTGGTTGAGAATCGCGACGAAGCCCTCAAGGCGTAATCCGTGGCGCGACTTCCGACCGCTTCCCTAGCTCTTCTTGATAAGTGGATCGCCACGCTGTTGAGTATTTTTGAATCGGTTGGTGGACTCACGCTTCTTGCCTTGAATGTTCTTCGTTGGCTGCAAAGGTCTTTAATTCTGCGGCAAATCCGTTTTGGATTTCCAGCCGCGGTCACCCAAATCAATCGCGTGGGCGTGCGCAGCATTGGAATTGTGTCCTTGGTTTCCGGCAGTATTGGAATTATTCTCGCGCTGCAAACGTCGCCCAGCCTTGCCACCTTTGGTCAAATTGACAAAGTGGCCAACCTGATCGCGGTGGCGGTGTTTCGTGAACTTGGTCCGCTGATCGCCGCCATTGTGCTCACTGGTTTCGCCGGCGCCAGCATTGCGGCGGAAATTGGAACCATGGTTGTGGGCGAGGAGATTGAGGCGCTTGAAGCGATGGCGCTCAACCCAATTCGCTTTCTGGTTGTGCCGCGCGTGGTCGCCACCACGCTCAGCCTCATTCTGCTTTCGGTGTTGTCCGACCTCATGAGCGTGATCATGGGCGGCGTCGCGGGCGTCTTCTTCCTAGACATTCCGTATGAGTTGTATAAGCAAAACACAATCGATCAACTCAAACTTTCGGATTTCACAACCGGACTTCTCAAGGCCGCGGTCTTTGGACTTATTCTGGGTTTGATCGCTTGCCAAAATGGGATGCGCGTCACGGGTGGCGCCGCGGGCGTGGGTAAAGCCACCACCAACACCGTGGTGCAAACGGTGGTCTCCGTGGTGCTAGCCGATCTTTTGTTCACCGCCATTTTCTACGCGCTTGGTTGGAACTAAAGTCCGCGCGAACTTGTTGCGCACCACAACATCTACCGCGCTAGGCATACATTGCGCTCAATATGACGCGCATCAACTTCGTCGCAGCACATCAACTTCGTCGCAGCGCGTCACGGCGCGTGAATGCCACGCAATGTTCATCCGTTATTTCGCAAGCGAATTCCGCTTAATTCCAAGCGCGTCACGGCGGCCATGACTTCGGCAATTCCCAAATTAGTTTTCTGCGACAACACGTCGTAATCAATCGAGCGCATGCTTCGCGCCGCCTGCAACACCAACTCCATGGCTGGCGTAAGTTTCAATACCCCAGACGTCGGCTTCACTTCATGCAACAAGTTCGCCTCCGCGCCAATGCAAGCGCCCGCGCCAGCGCTCGCGCCAACGCCAATGCAATCGCCAGTGCCAACGCGCGCCTGCGCCGCCATGGCCCCCGCCACCAACATGGAACTTGATCGCAACTGCTGCGAGACATCCGCGACATTGGTGACAAGCGCCGCCCACCCTTCACGAATGGCGCGGTGGCATCCCTCACTTGATGGCGAATCAATGCGCCCTGGCACCGCCATCACTTCGCGCCCATGACTTTCCGCAGCCAGCCGCCCCGTAATCAGCGCGCCTGAATTCAAGCGCGCCTCTATCAGCAGCGTTCCCAAACTCAGCGCGCTAATGATGCGATTGCGCCTTGGAAAAAGTCCGCCCTCGCTTGGGTGATAGGTTGGAAATTCGCTGCACAGCACGCCGCCAGCCGCCACAACCGAATCAAACAACGGCGCGTGTTCTGGCGGATACGCCCTACCAACGCCGCCCGCAAGCACCACCACCGTGCGCCCATGATGACGCAACGCCGATCGATGCGCCGCCGCGTCAATTCCGCGCGCGCCGCCAGAAACAATGGTGAATCCCTGCTGCGCAAGCCATCCCGCAAATCGATCGGCCTGCTCCATTCCATAGGCGGTGCAAATGCGGCTGCCAACAACCGCCACTGAAAATCGGTCCGCCTCTTGAAACGCGCCGCGCACCCATAACGCCAATGGCTCCGGCGTGGCGGTCTTTAAAAGCTCCGGCCAATCGTCGTCGCCAGGCAACATGCCGCACACGGATTCACGGTCCATCTCCTCCAATTCGCGCGCCACATTCACGGCGTCCATATTGCGGCGCACCTCATCGGCGCCACGGCGCAGAACCTCCGCTAATTCCGCCACCGAAGCCGCCAACACTTGCGTGGCGCCACCAAAGGCCTCAAGTAAATTGCGTCCTTCAATGGGACCAATCCCACGGGTCATGGCAAGTTTCCAATGATCATGCGGAATATTTTTTGGTGTGCGGGGCATGTCGCCACGCTACAAAAGATTTGGCGCGCTTTTGAAATCACCGCCAAATTTCCGCAAAATGAATTTTTTAATCAGCGGCGTGCGGCCACAATCCTTCGCCTTCACCACTCGCGCCCACATTCGAAGCGCCCTCAACCGAATTTCCGCTCTCAGCGTGCGATATCAATATGTAGGGTTCAACATTCGCATGCGCATCCCAGGTCCATTTGCCATCCGCCATGTCGTCATCCACCGCCACGCTTGATTCAGTTGCA
>CANJIC010000165.1 GCA_947474205.1 Planctomycetaceae bacterium
CGTGTGCAACTAGAGGCCAGTGGCGGCGTGACGCTGGTCACGGTCGCCGCCATCGCCAAGACGGGCGTTGATTTTGTCAGCGTGGGCGCCATCACTCACTCCGCGGCGCAAATTGATTTTGCAATGGACATTCAAACCGCTCCACGAAAGCGCGGGCGTGTGTGAGCGCGCAATCTGACAACGACGCCGCGCGCGTTCGCGCACACAGTGACGCGCAACCTGACAACGACGCCGCGTGTACTCGCGCACACAGTGACGCGCAACCTGACAACGACGCGGCCAACAGCGACACGCCACTTGATCAGTGGAGCGACGCCATGCAGACCGCTCTGGCAAAGTTGACGCATTTCAATTCCACCACGGTGCTGAGCGAAACCGACAGCACACAAGATGTCGCGGCCAAGAGCGCGCTTGGAAGCGTGGTCACCACTGGTCGACAGCGCGCTGGCCGCGGTCGCCTCGGACATCGTTGGGCGGACACGGGTGAACAAGGTCTGGCAGCGACTTTCGTTGTTCACACGCAATCGCCAGATCGATTAGCCCTGGCCGCCGCGGTCGCCACTGCCACAGCTTTGCGTTCTATTTCGCGTCCCGATGTGGCCGCGCGCATTGGCGTGAAATGGCCCAATGACATTGTGGTCGCGCGGTCCGGTGGCGAGCCGCAAAAAATCGCCGGTATTTTAATTGAAAGCAACGGTGACCGCGCGATCATTGGAATTGGAATCAACGCTCGTCAATGCGCATTTGAACAATCAATCGCGCACCGCGCCATTAGTTTGATGCAACTTGCGCAACCATGCGATCGTCTTATGGTGCTGATTGAACTCACCAAACAACTCGACCACTTTCTTTCCGCGAGCAATCGTGTGATTGAAGAGGCCTATGAAAAACTTGATAGGACGGCGGGATTGCGCATGAAGTTTCTCACTCCACAAGGAATAGTGGAGGGGGTTGTTCTGCGCTGCGATCCGGCCATTGGTTTGATGGTTCAGACCGCCATCGGCGTGCGCAATTTGCCATCGACCACCACTCGGGTTCAACCTTAGAACGCATTCGGTCGATTTATACTTTCGATCTACACTACGACTTCCATGTTCACCACGCTTTCCATTCTTGTTCTTGCTTTCACGGCCACGACCCAGGACAATAGTCCCGGGACACTGGTGCCAATTGAACAAGGCGTGACTGATCGTTCGGCAACGGCAACGTCGTTAAGGATTCAGCCAGTTGAATTAAGTCAATCAACCAACTTTCAAAAGTTGTTCGGCATCGCGGGGCGACCCGATCTTTTTGTGCGCTCGCAAGGCGGACTCTTCGCGGTGTTTGATCAAGGCTCGTATCGAAACGAACAAGGAACAACTTTTATTCAGTGGCCCGCGGGAACGGTGTATTACATTGGTCAGCCTAATTTTTACACAATGCGTGGCAGTGGCATCCGCTTGGCGCAAAGCGGATCAAATCCGCCGCCAGGGATTCAGTTGAAGAAAAAAATCACTGGTCCAGACTTGCGAGTAGGAGCGGCGCCAGAAAATAATTTGATCCAATCCCTTCCTGTTGGATCACGAATTGAGACCAAACCCGTGACGGATCAATCGCCGCTTCGTGTGTCCAAGACAGATGTTGGTTTTGGTCATTCCAGCGCGTTCCCCGCAGTACCAGAGGCAGCGGTGGTGCCGTCCCCTTCACAAGCAACGACCACCGCGCCGTCAACATCTTCCGCGCCGCCAACATCTTCCGCGCCGCCAACTCCAGCCAAACCATGATTCGAAAGCGAATGGTTTGTGCCGTGGTCTTGGTGATCGCATGCGGCCATCTTGAAACAAATTCTTTGGCGCAAATTTCCGCGGCGGTGGATCATCCAGCCGCGGCGCGCGGAGGGGTCATGGCTATTCCGCTGCATCAACAATCCGCGAGTGAACCGTGGCCTTCGCATCTCACGGTGCAACGCATTGACGGAGCTCCAGCCTTTGAGGGCGTGATCGCTTGGATTGGAGCCAAAGCGGCGCCGACTGAACGCACATGGACACAGGCACAAGAGCAACTTGATATTCGCCCCATTGCAATGGCTCCGCGCGATATCAATCCTGAACTGTCCGGCACCGTTGTGTTGCTGGCGAAAACGCCGCGCGATATTGATGGCGCACTTGCCGTTGGAATTTCGAAAGTCGAACCAGCTTGGCTTGAATTGGCGGAGGTTGAACCCGACACCGCGAAGTTGCCGTTGAATTGCAGCGAGACGTATGCCTTGCCAGATCCCATCGCTCCCGCGGAGTGGTTTCGATGGTGGTTGATCGCGGATCGACTTGATCGAAATCCACCACCCGCCGTTGGCGATGAAACGCAGCGACTCTTCGCGTTGCATCGCGCGCAATTATGGCAAGCGGGTATCGAGCGCATTGAGCGGCAAAGTCCCGGCGTTGCCGCTGAAATTCGCGAGCGGCTGACGGCGGTGTGCGTTGAGTCAGAGGCGGCTCAATCCATGAAACCCAAAGCCAGTTGGATAGCCAACGCGGGGGTGTTGGCGGACATTTTATCCAATCTCATTGCAACGGACGGCAACGACGAGAAAGCCATGCAGCGTTCCCTGAGTTTGATTCAGTCAATTTCTCCAGTCACATTTTGGCCCGAAGCCGATGACGGGCGCGCGATACATTTTGCCGCTTGCAATGCATCGCCCGAGGAAATTGTGATTCAATTTGCATGGGTGGAGGCTCCAAGCTTGCCACCGTTAGCCATGCGTTTGCCACCGTATGGAATTTCGCGAATCGCCATCGATCGCCCGGCGGAATTGATGCCGGACCCACTCACGAGTGAACAAAGCCCGACCGTCGGTTCGCTTCTTTTGACATGGCCCAACAATTCAACGCGCATCAATGTTGCGCCCGCTCAAAGCGTGATACGTCCGCCTGGATTTTCCCTTGGATTATTTCTGCCCACGCTTTCTCTGGCCGACGCTCAGACTGGAAAAATTCAACCAGTGCCTTCGTCATGCAGCACCACCGCAAGTATTCGGCGCAAGTTTGGACATTGGGAAATTTTCGCGGAATGTTTGCGCAAAGAAACGCGGATTGAAGATGAGTTGGATATCACCATTGGCGACAGCAATCGACCCATGGGGCGCATTCGAGTTGGTGAAGCGGGAGTGCGCAAAGTGGATCTGCCAAGCGGCGCCCGCGCGCCCGAAGTACGCACGGATTCTTTCGTCGACCGTTGGCGCTGCGTGATTGAAATTCCAGAGGAATGGCTGCCCGCCAACGCAAACGGACGCCCATTTGTCATCGGTGTTTCTAGATTCACCAATGGACCATCTTCGCGTCAGACAGCCATCGCCGCGGCGGCGCCATGGCAAATTGGACCGCCGCTCTTGCAACTCGAAGCCTCCAAATGGATCGATCCACCCATTCAGCGCGAGATTCCATCACCATGATTCTCTATACTCGTTGAATGAACGTTGAGAAAAAAATGCGCGTGGTCGCGCTGCTCAATCAAAAAGGTGGCGTTGGAAAAACCACCACCACCGTGAATCTTGGCGCGGCTTTTGCCGCCAGTGGCTTGCGCACTTTGTTGATTGATCTTGATCCGCAATCCAATCTCAGTTTGCATTTTGGCGTTGAGGCCTCCAACGACGAGCCGCGTCCAAGCAGCACAAGTTTGTTCGCGGATCCGCCGCTGCCCATTGCGCAATGCGTCACGCAGGCGCGCGACAATCTGTGGTTTATTCCCGCCGATCAACATCTTGCGCTGGCTGAAGGCCAACATGACGCGCAGCATATTTTGGCCAACGCCTTGGAAACTGTGCGCGACCAATTCGACGTGGTCTTGCTTGATTGTCCGCCTGGACTTGGCGTTCTCAGCGTGAACGCACTCACCGCGGCCGATGAAGTGATCGTTCCAATGCAGGCGCAATACTTGGCGCTTCGCGGCCTGGAAAAATTATTGCAAACCGTTTCCGATATCACCGCGGGTTTGAATCCAAAGTTGCGTTGCACTGGCGTGGTGTTGTGCATGCATGAAAGTCAGTCCAGCCACGGGCGCGCCGTGGTGGAGGAAATTCGCCAACACTTTGAAAGTTGCCGCGACAGCGATGTGCCATGGAACACATGTCGATTGTTGCAGCCGCCCATTCGACGCAACATTAAATTGGCCGAGGCGCCATCATTTGGACAAACTATTTTCGACTACGACCCCAAGTGCGCCGGCGCCGATGACTACCGCGGCGTGGCCAACAGTTTGATGGCCATGTGGAATGAGCGCGCCTCCAGCGACGCGTCGCAACAGTCGTCGGTTTCATCAACATGAAGATCGCCATTCTTGGCGCTGGACTCGCTGGCTTGACCGCCGCGCGAACATTGCAGCGCGCTGGACACAGTTTCACCATGTTTGAAAGTTCACGCCGCGTGGGTGGCCGCGTGGCCACGGACATGGTTGATGGATTTCAAATTGACCGCGGATTTCAAGTGTATTTACCGGCATATCCAGAGGCTGGCGCGTGGCTTGATATGAACGAGTTGCGTCTGCAACCACTTGCGTTGCAAGCGCGATTGTTCACCGGCACAAAATGGATTCGCATGGGACATCCGCTGCGTTGCCCAAGCGCGGCGTTGTCTGGCGTGTTGCACGGACTCATCACGCCATCCACGGCGGTGGGCTTGTTGCCGCTCACCATGGCCGCGTTGCAAGGCAAGCAACCATCGCAACCAATAAGCCAAGGCTTGACGGCTTCAGCATGGATGAATGAGCGCGCGATCGCCAAGCGATTTCAAGACCTATTCGCGCGCGCCTTTTTTGGCGGAGTGTTTTTAGACCGCTCGCTTGAAACAGATTCCGCAATGCTGGACTTCACGCTGTCCATGTTCATTCGTGGCGGCGCGGCGGTTCCGCAATGTGGCATGCAAGAAATTCCCAAGCAACTGGCGCGGCCGTTGCCAGCGCAACAAATGCGTTTGGGTTGTCCAGTCGCGGCCGTCACTCCAATGTCAACGGGTTGGCGCGTGCA
>CANJIC010000166.1 GCA_947474205.1 Planctomycetaceae bacterium
TCCCGCCCTTGCACAAAAGTGGCTTTATTTGTAAACTCATCGACCCAACTCAGGAGATTGAAACATGCCACGCGTCTGCTATTTCACCGGATCAAAAACAACTTCTGGAAATGTTCTCAAGCGTCGCGGCAAAGCCAAGCACCTTGGTGGCGTTGGTATTAAAACAACCAGCGTAAAAAAGCGCACTTTCAAGCCTAATCTGCAAAATGTCACAGCCGTCATTGATGGCAAACCAATGCGCATCAAGGCCAGTGTTCGCGCCATTCGAACTGGACTTGTTGAGAAACCACTGCGCCGCAAGTTCGTGTACACGCGTCCACGAAAAGCCGCCGCCGCTGGTTGACTTCCAAACTAGACCGCAATCTCAAGCCTTTTACACGGTCAATAACGCCGTATTTTTTCAATTGTTAAGATTTATCACTGTATTTCAGATATTTTTAGGAATTATCAATTGACTTCCTAGAAATTTGGCGTAACTTTCCTCGTCCCTCGGCGCTACAAGGCTTCGATGAATACGCAGGATCAAGGTTGATCCACGAACGCGTTTCACAAGCAAACCTGCCTGCCGAGCGAATTGTGGACCCAATTTGAAGGTCCGTTTGGTCCGGTGGTTCAAAGTCTTGAATGCGTGCATTCACGATTTTTTTCCACAGGAAAGCGCCGCATGATGACTCTCATCTGCGGAAGTTGTGCAAGGTCGCGGCTTTGCAAAACTCTCGGTGGTTCCGCGGCAATTCCCATGGATGGGCCTTGCGTTGCAGGTGGTTCTTTCACTGAAAGTAAACAATGGTTTTATCGCAACAAAGCGATCGCGATCGCATTTTGGACGCAACTGACCTTGTGTCCCTTGTTGGCGAACATGTACCTCTAAAGCCTCGCGGCCGAGAGCACGTGGGGCTGTGTCCATTTCATGATGACAAGTCGCCAAGCATGGCGGTTGTGACGCACAAGGGCAACGCATTTTACAACTGCTTTGCGTGCGGCGCCGCTGGCAACGCCATTGACTTTGTCATGAACTTTCACAAGATGGAATTTCGCGAGGCGTTGAAATATTTGGGACAGCGCTGCGGAATTGAATTGCGATCCATGCGCGATGAAGGTCCAAAGGATCCAGCCACAAGCAAAGAGTCGCTGCGCAAAGCCATGGCCGCGGCCGCTAAATTTTATCAGCGCTGCTTGCAAGATGAAAAACTTGGCGCGACGGCGTGTGCGCACTTGGATGAGCGCAAACTCAACGCGCAAACCCGCGAAGATTTTCAACTGGGCGTTGCGCCAGAGGGTTGGGACCATCTCGCGCGTCACGTTGAGAAGTTGGTTCAACACAGCGCCAATTCCGCCGACAAGATTGCGCGCGAAACCTTTGAAGCGCTTGGACTTATTCGCGCTGGCCAGCGCGGTCCCATTGATGGCTTCCGCAATCGATTGCTATTTCCAATTCATGACGAATTGGGAAATGTGATCGCGTTTGGCGCGCGTCGGCTTGATCCCAATGATGAGCCAAAGTACTTGAATAGCCCTGATTCCCCGCTGTTTTCAAAGGGCCGCACCTTGTACGCGCTGCACCGGGCGCGGCGATCGATTATTGATTCCAAGCACGCCATTGTGGTCGAAGGTTATGTTGACGCCGTCGCTCTTCATCAAGCTGGTGTGACCAATGTCATTGCCACGCTGGGAACCGCGCTGACCAAAGATCATGCCAAAGCCCTGCAGCGAATGGCGGAGCGAATTACCGTGGTGTTTGATCCGGACAACGCCGGCGAGCGCGCCGCCGACCGCGCCGTGGAAACTTTCTTGGCCGTCCCTGTTGATGTTCGCATTGCCACCCTGCCCGATGGTCTTGATGCGGACGAATTGTTGCAGCGCCCCAACGGCTTGAATGATTTTAACGCCGCGCTTGAAAATGGCGAAGAAGCATTGTCGTGGATGGTGCGCCGCTTCAAGGCGAATCTTGATTCCGTGGAAAGCATGTCAGGCAAACAACAGCGCCTGCAAGAATTGTTGCGCAAACTTGGCGAGCTTGGTTTCCGATCGGTTGAACCACTGCGCAAAAGTTTTGTCATGAACGCTCTTTCAAAATTGACTGGCGTGCCAGTGCGAACGCTTGAACAAGCCATGCCGCAAGCGCGCGCCGAATTGAAATTGAACACGACCGATGCAACATCAACAGAGCCCGCGCCAGTGGTGCAAGAGCCGCCATCAAGTCCGCGTCACAAAGCGCGGCGCATGGCGGAGCAAAATTTGTTGGCGGCCATTATGGCCGACCCCCACGCCGCGCAAGTGCGTGTGAAAGCTGGTCAAGAAGGGTTATTGCCCATTTCCGAGGCTTTTTCACCTGAACACTTTGAAAGAACCGATCTTCGGGAACTATGGAGCCTGCTTGTGATGCGATTTGAATCTGGAACATCGTTCCATGTGCAAGACATTCAAGCCGAGTGCCAAGAGCCATCGCTCAAAGCACTGTGCGGCGAGTTGTTCATTATTGGAAGTCAACGCAACGAGAACATGAATGCCTCGGACGCCGTGCGCAATGCCGCCGCCGACTTTGACAAATTTCTTCATGACACCAACCAGAATCGAGCCAGCACAAATTTCTTGGACCCCGCTGACGCTCTTGCCCGCTTGGAGCAAGTGCGCCGAGGGGGTCATAACCCCGCCGCAATTGCGCAAAATATGCGTAATTTCAACCGAACTGAAACCGTAGCGAAAGCGTCTGCGGATCAATCTTGAATGTTTTTCCCTCTTACAAAGAATTGGAGTTGAACCGTGAGTCTTGCCATTAAAGATCTGAAAGCCACTCTTCGTCGCCTTGTTGAAAAGGGTCGCCAGCAAAAGTGGATTAGTTATGAAGAACTCAATACCTGCTTGCCAGATGAGTTCGTCAACGCCGATCGTATTGATGAGCTCTTTGTGTTGCTCAGTGAAAATGGAATTGACATGGTGGATGAGATTGAAGTGCAGCGCAACAAGCTCACTCCCATGGACGCCCCATTGCAAACCAATTTGAAGTTTCACCGCGACAATCCCAAGCACCGTAAAGAGGCGTGCTCGGTTCCAGCCGCGATTCAAGGACCGCCACCCGCGCCTATTTTAAGCGTCGGCGCCCAGCCAAAAGTTCTCAAGCAAATGAAAGATGTGGTGGAAATTCCTTCCACCAAGGCGGGACCAGAAGCGGCGGATCTAGACGATGAAATTTTGGATGACGAGGAAGCCATGGCGATTGTGGCGCAGGCGTTGGCCGAGCAAGGCAGCAAGCGCATTGATGATCCAATCCGCATGTACTTGACGCAGATGGGAACAATTCCACTTTTGACACGCGAGCAAGAAATTCGCTTGGCCAAGAAAATTGAAACCACCCGCATGATCTTCCGTCGCAAATCTCTTGAGAGTGATTACGTGGCGCGCTTGGCCACCGAAACGCTGAAGCAAGTGCGTGACGGAAAGTTGCCGTTTGATCGAACCATGCGAATTTCCACCGCGGAGGAAGATGCCAAGGGCAAGATCGCCACGCGCATTCCTGGCAATGTCGAAACCATTTCTCAGTTGATCGACATGAACGAGCGTCAATGGAATCAACTTGAAGATTCAGATGTTTCAGCGGAACGCAAAGTGACCATCAAGGAAGAGCTGCGCCTGCGTCGCCGAAAAGTTGCCACCCTTCTTGAAGAGTGCTGCTTGCGAACGGGTCGCATTCAACCACTGATGCGTCGACTGCAGTCCATCCACCGAAAAATGTTGGAATTGAAGCGCCAACTTCTCAAGGCGGAAAAATTTCCTGAGCGATTCGATCCTGAAGATCAAATTGTCATGCGCGAGGAGTTGGTTGGTCTTCGATCCATTGTGTTTGAATACCCCGAGGAACTTGAAGCGCGAATGAAAGCCATTATGCGCGTGTTTGGCGAGTATGAACAAGCCAAGCGCGATCTGTCTGGCGGAAATTTACGATTGGTGGTCAGCATTGCCAAGAAGTATCGCAACCGTGGCTTGCCTTTCCTGGACATTATTCAAGAAGGCAACACGGGTTTGATGCGCGCCGTTGACAAGTACGAGTATCAACGCGGCTACAAGTTCAGCACGTATGCGACATGGTGGATTCGTCAGGCGATTACGCGAGCGATCGCCGATCACGCGCGAACCATTCGTGTGCCTGTGCACATGATTGAAACTATGAGCAAGTTGCGCAACATTCAGAAGCATTTGCTGCAGGAGCTTGGTCGTGAACCAACCGGCGAGGAGATCGCGGCGAAAGCCAAGATGCCAGCCGAGGAAGTTCGCCGCGTGATGAAGATTAGTCGCCATCCAATTTCGCTTGATCGACCAGTGGGCGAAAGCGAAGACAGCCACTTTGGAGATTTCATCGAGGACGAACGACAGTCAAGTCCGTCGGAGGCCGCCAGCAATGATTTGCTTCGTCAGCGCATTAATGATGTGTTGAAGACGCTCACCTACCGCGAGCGCGAAATTTTGAAATTACGCTACGGCATTGGCGACGGTTACACCTACACCCTTGAGGAGGTCGGTCGAATCTTCAAGGTGACCCGCGAGCGTGTGCGCCAAGTTGAAAGCAAGGCGTTGAAGAAGTTGCAGCACCCAGTGCGAAGCCAGCGACTTTCCAGTTTCCTGGTCTCACAAGACGAGGCCGAGGACACAGGCGATAGCGAAGTGTTGGATATTGGAACGGATATAACGGACAACGCAGAAGATTGATTCATTAGAACGTTGCATTTACGCGGGGTGGTCACACGACCACCCCGTTTTTTATTGACATATTTGGAATGTGAAATGCAAAGCACAATGCCGCGAAGTACACTTGTTCTTCCTGCGGATGTGGCGAAATTGGCAGACGCGCAAGATTCAGGTTCTTGTGGGGTCACACCCATGGAGGTTCGATTCCTCTCATCCGCATTGAAAGTCCGACCCAAGTGGTCGGATTTTTTATGCGCATTCA
>CANJIC010000167.1 GCA_947474205.1 Planctomycetaceae bacterium
ATGCCCGCGGTGATTTATGACGACAGCGCCGACAAGGCCGCGCGATTTATTTTGGAATGCAATCAGCGGCGCGTGCCAATTATTTTTGTAAATGACACCACGGGTTTCATGGTGGGCCGCGACAGCGAGCAGAGCGGAATTATTCGCTCGGGCGCCAAGATGGTCAACGCCATGGCCAATTGCATCGTGCCCAAGATTTCACTTTTGGTTGGCGGATCTTTTGGCGCCGGCAATTACGCCATGTGCGGCCGCGCGTTTGATCCATTTCTAACATTGGCGTGGCCAAGCGCGCGCTGCAGCGTGATGGGCGCTGGTCAAGCCGCAAGCACGTTGTTGCAAATTGATTTGGCGGCGCGTGAGCGCAAGGGCGAAAAGATCGACGCCGCCATGCGCGAGCAATTGTTGAAAGCCATCACGGACAGTTACTCGCAACAGCAAGACATTCATTACGCGGCCAGTCGCGGTTGGGTGGATCGCATTATTCAACCGCAGGACACAAGGCAAGAACTTGCATTTGCGTTGGCGCTTGCGGCCAATGTGCCCGTGACTGGCGAGTTGCGCACCGGCGTGTTGCAAACGTGAAGCGCGCGCCAATTGATATTGTGGTGGCCAGTGGAAATCCGCACAAAGTGCAGGAAATTTCAGCTATTTTCGCGCAAGAAGGTCTGGGCGAATGGGTGCGATTTCTTTCGCTGTCCGATGTTGGCGGGCCCTTCGCGGAGCCTGCGGAGACGGCGCGAACATTTCAAGAGAACGCGCGCATGAAAGCGGTGGCGTACGCGGCGTTGACGCATCACATGGTGCTTGCCGATGATTCCGGTTTGCAAGTGGACGCGCTTGATGGAGCGCCTGGAGTGGACAGCGCCATTTGGGCGGGCGAGCAGGGAACGCGCGAGCAGCGCGACGCGCGCAACAATCAGAAATTAATGTTGGCAATGCGTGATGTGAAGCGGGGCGATCGAGCCGCGCGTTTTGTGTGCTTCATGTGCTTGGCGGATGCGGATGGAAATGTGATCGCGCAGACGCGCGGCGCATGCGAAGGCGCGATCGCGGATGCGCCCATGGGCGATGGTGGCTTTGGGTACGACGCGTATTTTCTTGTGGGCGACAAAAATGTCACCAGCGCGCAATTGTCGGCTGATGAAAAAAATAAAGTGAGCCACCGTGGACACGCCACGCGGTTGTTGGCGCGTGAGTTGCGCGCGTTGGTTGGAGCGCCAACGCAATGAGGCTTCCGATTTATATTCCTGAATTGCCCGCGCAAAAATATTCGTGCCATGGATGCGGATCTTGCTGCCGCGACTTCACGGTGCAATTGACCGACGCGGATGTGCAAAAGTTGCATAAACAAGGCTGGAAAGAGCGGCTTGGGCAAGAGTATGTGGTGAAGTTTCGCGGTCATTCATGGTTGAAACAAACTGACGATGGCGCCTGCGTGTTTTTGGGCGACAACGGCTTGTGCAAAGTGCACGCGGAATTTGGATTGGAGGCCAAGCCACTCGCGTGCCAGTTTTTTCCATTTATGCTTTCTCCCAACACGCGCGACACGCATGTGGGAATTAGTTTCGCGTGCGGCAGTGTGCTTGCTTCCAAGGGCGCGCCGTTGCAGACGCACCGTGCCGATGTTCGGCGCATGAGTGAATTGTTGCCAGCATCAGCTCCCATGCCGGTGAAGTTGCAGGGCCAACTGATTGCCACCGATGCCGAGGTATCCATGGTGGAGGCGGCGCTTGATGGATGGCTTTGCAAAAAAAATATCTCGCCCTCCATTCGTTACCAAGGCTTGGCGTGGTTGATCACGTCGCTGCTGCAGGCGAACTTGGCCAATGTGCGCGGCGAGAAATTACGACAACTATTAAGCACATTGACCAACGCGGTTGAACATGAGTTGCCCTTGTTGGATTGGCCTATGCCACCGTTACGCGCGTGGAAATTATTACGCCAAGCGGTGTTCACGCGGATTGAAGACCCCAAGATTGGCGACTTGCTCAAGCGCGGCAAAGTAGCGTCGGTGTTTGGACAGTGGTCACGCAGTCGCAAGTGGGCCGCTGGCAAGGGAATTACGCCGCAAACCGCGGGATTTTCTTCAATTGATTTCGCGCGCTTTGAAAGCACGACGGGAGTATTTGCAAATCAATTTGACGGCGACGTCCAAATACAAAAGACGCCGACGCATGTTTCGTCAACGCATTCGCTTGATGTTCAATCGTGCGCCGTGATGTTGCAACAACCAGACGCCGCGGCCATGGATGATTTATTACAACGCTGGATTCGCGCCAGCATTCTTGGAGGCCGTGCGTGGGGTTCAGGCTTGTACGGATTGCCCATTGACCAAGGACTTGGATTGATTCTGGTGAATTTGCTCACAGCGTTGTGGTTGGCGCGCTTTCACGCCGCAGGGCGAGGCGCGCAAAGCGTTTCACTTCTAGATTTGCAAGTCGCGGTAGGGCGAGTCGATCGCACAAGTGGCCGCGCCGTGTGGCTTGCCACCGCGGGTGAACGCTTGCGCGTGAAGTGGCTTAGCCATTCAGATTCGCTGCGATTGCTTGCGCGCGCGCTTGTTTAGAAAGTTTAAAGCGTTTCCAAATTGGATACAGCGCCAGCATGCCAACAGGAATGGCCACCAACGCCTCGCCCGCGCTTTCAATAACCGCCAGTGTTTGAAATTTATTTTCTATTCCAGCCAGTCCGCCAATGGAAAGCGCACCGGCGGTCAACGCCACCGCGGCTTCGCGAAAACCAAGTCGGCCAAGTGGGTTCAATGACGCCGCGAAAGACGCCATGGAAATTAAGCAAGTTTGAGCCAAATTCAGCGGTAAACCAAGGATTTGTATAGCAAGCAGCACGCGACCTGTGGCAAAAAATAAATCCAGAATATGCAGCGCGATGGAACCCCACAGAGCGGTTGGATTGGTGATGAGTCGTTCCAAACCTTGGGCGCGTTTCTGCACCATGCTCAGCGTGGCGCACCAACGTCCGCTGAATCCACCAAGCATGGCGATGATGATCAAGGTTGGAAAAAATGTCCATGCGCCAAATTGAATCCACGCCAATGTGCCCGCCGTGATGGCCAGCAACGCCACCACAAACGTGAACGCCACCGATGCGAACCATGCGACAAGTTCCACCGCGCGAAGATGATCCACTTTAATGGCGTACGCGGCGCGCACGAACATTCCAATTCTTACGGGCGCGTAATTCAACATGCTGGCTAACGCGTTGATCCATTGCTGATCTTGAACGCCAAGCGTTTGCACTGGCCGCGCCGCGATCCAAAATGTAAGTCCGCTGATAATAATGCTGCCAAGCGAGCACAACAGAAGTCCAATCAGCGACGTGCTTGATGCTTCCCGCAGTCGTTGCCAACCCTCTGGGTCCTTTGCCGCGCCCCACACGCACCACGCGATCAACGCCACGCCCAGCGCGAAGCCCGTGATCTGCAGAATAATTTTTCGCGCCGTGTTCTTGGCGGACATGGTTGCCAAAGGCGGCATGATATGTTCGCCTTGATCTGAGCTTGGTTGGCGCTCTTGCATTGAAGACGAATTGATAGGCGACTTGATTTGCCCTTGATTTGCCTGATTTTGAGCGGATATTGATTCAGGATTCTGTTGCACGCGCTCGCGCGCGATCACCCACAGCGCGCGTAAGCCATCGAGTGGACCGATTTTTTTCCCGTCGTCACGATTTCTTGGCGTGTAGTGAATGGGCACTTCGCGCACACGCGCACCCACGCGTGCCAAAGCCGCGGTCATCTGCGGCTCAATGCCGAAGCGATCTTCCGTGAGCAGCGGCAGAATTTTTCGCAGCAGTGGCGCGCGAAA
The DNA here is from genome assembly GCA_947474205.1 of Planctomycetaceae bacterium. Next base: position 3,825 of record CANJIC010000167.1, read on the forward strand.
AAGTTTGTATCCAGTTTCCATATCGTTGATATCAAGCCCGGTGATTTGATTGCTTAAGAATGTCAGCAATCGATTCACCGCCGCATGGAAAATTCGCCACGCGCCGCCACCACGCGCATGCTCCCATCGATTGCCAAAGACCGCCGCAAGTGGCTCGCGACCAAGCGCGCCAAGCAGCGCGGGATAGTCATTCGGGTCATATTCCAAATCGCCATCTTGGGTGATGATGGCGTCATGCTCGCCGGCTTGTTGCAACGCCGCGGCAAAGCCAGTGCGAAGCGCCGCGCCCTTGCCAAGATTCACCGCGTGCGTGAGCAACTGAAATTGCGAGTTGGCGCCTTCATACTGCTGGGCAAGTTCACCGGCCACGGTGGCTGTGGCGCTACCGCTGGCGTCGTCCACCACAATCACTTTCAGCGACCACTGCGCTGGTAATTGCACGGACATGACATTGGCAACACACTGCGCAAGCGTGTGTGGCTCGTCATAAACAGGGATGACCGCGAAGAGAACGGGCATCAGATGAAATTATTCAACCGCCTGATTTGCCAATGGAAGAACGCATTTCGGTGTCGGCCTGCACATTTTTCATTTTGTACAAATCCATCACGCCTAAATTGCCGGAGCGCAGCGCCTCTGAAATAGCTTTTGGAATTTCCGCTTCGGCCAGCACAACCAGCGCGCGATTTTTCTGCGCCTCGGCCAAATGCTCGGCCTCTTGCGCAACCGCAAGCGCGCGGCGTTGCTCCGCCTCCGCTTGAAAGCGTTTACTGTCGGCTTCGGCTTGCGCGGTTTGCAAATTGGCGCCAATGTTCGCGCCCACGTCAATCTCCGCAATGTCAATGGACAAAATTTCAAACGCGGTGCCGGAGTCAAGACCCTTGGCTAAAACTGTTTTTGAAATTCGATCGGGTTGTTCAAGCACCGTCTTGTGGCTCTGCGACGCGCCAATGGTGGCGATGATTCCTTCACCAACGCGCGCCACAATTGTCTCCTCGGTGGCGCCGCCAACCAGGCGCGCAAGATTTGTGCGCAC
>CANJIC010000168.1 GCA_947474205.1 Planctomycetaceae bacterium
AAGGATCCAAAGCTTGCGGACATTATGTATGTGAAGGCGCTCGCCGCGGCGCGCACCGTGAACACCATGCCCGAGTCAACGCTGAATGATTTCTTTAATCATGGTTCGCTTGATGGCGTGTTGCGCACCGACGGTGGAACAGGTCCAGCGACCGTGGCCGCGCTTGAGAAAGCCGGATGCGTCATTGAGAAAGTTGGCAATGAATTGCAAGTTGAAGGTGCGGCTTCATTCGTGGCCAGTTGGACTGAATTAATGGCAAGCATTCAATCCAAGAGTGCGGCGATGGCGCACTAAATGAACGTGAGACCTTGTGCATGAATCAATCTGACTTCGTGGCTGAATTGTCATGGCGCGGCATGGTGCATCAAACCACCGAGGGGTTGGCCGCGCACATGGTTCCGCCAGGTCGAGTTGCATATGCGGGCTTTGATCCCACCGCCGATAGTTTGACGGTTGGCAATTTGGTGTCCGCCATGTTGTTGGCGCGCTTGCAACGCTGCGGCCACAAGCCCATTGTGGTCATGGGCGGCGCGACGGGTTTAATCGGTGATCCAAGCGGTAAAAGCAGCGAGCGCCAGTTACTTGATCCAGCGCAGGTGAAGAAAAATGTGGCGGGGCAGCGCAAGATTTTTGAGAAGCTGCTTGATTTCACCGGGCCCAACGCGGCCGTGATTGTGGACAACGCCGAGTGGTTGTTGAAGATGGGCTACATAGAAGTGTTGCGCGATGTGGGAAAACATTTCAGCGTGAATCAAATGGTCACGCGCGACAGCGTGGCCAATCGCCTTGAAAGCCGCGAGCAGGGTTTGAGTTACACCGAGTTCAGTTACATGATCTTGCAGGCCTACGACTTTGCGCATTTGTTCAAGGCGCATGGGTGCACCGTGCAAATGGGTGGCAGCGATCAATATGGAAATATTCTTAGCGGCATTGATTTAATTCGCCGACTTTCACAAGGTGAAGGATTTGGCCTGACCGCGCCGCTGTTGTTGAAGAGCGACGGAACGAAATTTGGAAAGAGCGAATCTGGAAATGTGTGGCTGAGCGCGGAGCGAACTTCGCCGTATCGCTTTCATCAGTTCTGGCTCAACGCATCCGACGAGGAAGTTGGAAAGTTGTTGCGCTGGTTCACATTCTTTGATCGCGCCACCATTGAGGCGTTGGAGGCGGCGCAAAAAGCGAATCCTTCTGAGCGCGCGGCGCAAAAAGCGTTGGCCGACGCCGCCACGGAAATGATCCATGGCGCGGCGGAAGTGGCGCGCGCAAAATCAGCGGCTTTGGCGCTGTTTTCTGGCGATATTCGCGCGCTCGACGCGGCGTTGTTGGCGGAAGTGACGCATGATTTAACCAGCACTTCAATTGCCGCAAGCTCACTTGATGGCGAGGGCGTTGCGTTGCTTGATTTTCTAGCCACCACGCCACTTGCCGCGAGCAAGCGCGAGGCGCGCGATTTTCTAGCCGCCGGCGCCGTGAGCGTGAATGGTGAGAAGGCTGTTGCCGATGCCAAGTTGACGCGCAAGGATGTGTTGCACGGCGCGACTATTTTATTGCGCCGCGGCAAGAAGCAGTGGCATGCTGTGCGTATCACGGACTGAGCATTGCGTGTAAGCGCATTGAATTCTCCCACGCTCCAAGACAGCGCGCCTACTTCAAGGACCTTTGGGCGCGGGCAGCGGGGGTTCCACTTCTGCCTCTGGAACAATTGGCACAGTGAGGCGCGGCTCAATCTTGAGCGCAATTTCTGGGTTCACAATTTGTTTTCCGGCCACACTTTCCACGCTCACTCCAGGCGGCAAAATCCAATTGGAAATAGCCTTTTTTGCAACCTTGCTTCCAAGATCACCGCTGTTGAGCGGCACAATGGCGGCCACGGAAAATTTACCAGTTTCAATGTCTTTCAAGGCGTCGGGCGGACCAATCAAAACCACATCGCGCAGCACGCCGCCATCTTGTTGAAATGTAATGTCAAAACCTTTCAGGTCGGTGGGTGAAGCGGCAATCTGTAAAGGCACCGTGGCCAAGGCGATATTTTCTGTTTTGCGCCGAAGAGTGAAAGTCACGATTGCCTTGTCAGGCACGAATGTGACTTGATCTGGCTTCACCGCGACCGAATCGGGCAAGCGCAATGTTGCTTGCGCGTTATTTTTTCCAGTCGACAAATCCTTGGTGTCCACCACGGCTTCCACTTGCAAATTTTTCATAAGATCAATGGCTGATGTTGGAAGCGTGACCAAGACGACGGATGGATTGATGGACGTCAATTCGTATTCAGCCAAAGAAATTTTCGCGGCCAGTGGAAACTGGGTAGTTGTCAGATCGCCAATGGCCACTTTGGCGGACTCTGGTCGCGAGGTGAGAATTGTGGCGTCGGTGGCGATGATCTGCTGCACATTGTTCAGGGCGTCGGCAAGCATGATGTTGTACGTGCCCGCGGTGCTTGGAAATCCCGAGGTTCCGCTGGGAATTATCAACGTTTCATCCAGCAATGTTTGAATGCGATCAATGCTTAGGGGACTGGCTTTCACGGAAAGTGTGACGCTAAATGCTTTGATGGGATCAACAAAATGTTGCTTGGGATCGGATGAGCGAAATGAAATTGTGCCTTTGAGTTCGCGGGTTTCACGGGTTCGATCAGCGGCCCAGGTCCAAATTAAAATCGTTGCCACAGCCGCCACGAACCATGTTGAAAGATTGGAGCTCCAATTTCCCATTAGTTGCTCCGCCTATTCGCGCGGTCATCCGAATCTCGGTTGGTGTGACGCGTGTCATCACCATCATCAACATCAGTGTGATGCTCTTGCTCATGGTCTTCATGATTCAACGCGTCTTCTTTCAATTGCGCGCGTTCCTCTTCTTGCGCGGCGGCCAATGTGGCGGCGGCATTTAATTCCGAATGCTCCGAGTGGTCCGGCAAATTTAACATTGGCGCATCAAGACCACCGACTTTGCTGATGAAGCGACCAAACAAAGATCGTTGTTGCGGACGGCGCAAACCACGCGAGAGGCGGCTGCGCAAACCCGCGGCAAATTGGTCAAATTGAATAGGTTGCGACAATTCACCGCGTTCGGCGAAGCGAATCAAGCCATTTTCCTCGCTCACCACAACCACCACGCAATCACTTTCAAGCGTGGCGCCCATGGCGGCGCGGTGGCGCGCTCCAAGTTTCATTCCAGCAACGGGATCCGCCAAAGGAAGTTGAACACTGGCCGCGGCGATTCGTTCACCGCGAATCACAACCGCCAAATCATGCAGTGGACTAGATGGCCAAAAAATACTTTCAATCAGTTCCGCGCTCATGGCGGCGTCCATGGCGACTCCTTGCGCGGCAAGTCCCGCAAGCGAAGTGCCACGCTCAATCACAATCAGCGCGCCAAATTGATTGCGGCTGAGAAATTCCACGGAGCCTTCAAGCGCGTCTACAACGGGATCAATACGTCGACGCTCGCTAGGCGACATTGTTTGTCCAATGCGCACCATGGCTTGGCGCAATTCAGGTTGGAAAATGACCAACATGAAAATAGCGATGGTTCCCAAAAGACCTTCGCTAAGAAATCGCAGGCGTGAAAATGTTTCGCTGAAGAGGCCGGCGAAGCGAATGCCCAGCACCAGCACGGCAATGAGCACAATGATTCCTTTGAACACGCCGGCGCCGCGGGTGCCCTGCAGGAAACGAAGAATCAGCATGACTCCGCCGAAAATAACCAATAATTCAATGGTGATGGAGAGCGGGTCCCCGCCGTGAAAGAGTTGGGTGAGTCGGTCAAACACATTCGAACTGTACCACGCAGGCAACGCCAAAGCGGCTGCAAAGCGATACGATTCACACATGAATCGCGAAGCAACTCCACTGTCAATTGGCAAGGCAACGTATCTCTGCGCGGCGAGCGGCGAGGTGCTTGCGGCGGGCACGCCATGCATGTCCGCCATACGAGAAAATGCCACGCATAATCTTGAGCGCCTTGATTTTTCCATGACCGCGTGGCTGAATGGCGCGCGCCCTGAAGGCATGATTTGTTTTTGGAAGACCGTGATGCCGAACACCGACCGCAAGCGCGGCATTGTGATTGACGACGAGGCCGTGGAGGAAATTTTTGAGCGGCTCGCGGGCGATGACCGTCCAAATCGAATCGCCATTCGTTGGTTGCTGGCCATGATCTTATTGCGCAAGCGCAGGCTGAAGCAGTTGCGCGTTGAGCACCGCGATGAAAACGAATTTTGGTTGTTCGCCCGCCGTGGCGCTGTGGAAGGCGCGGCGCCGGTGGAAGTGTTGCGTCCAGAATTGGACGAGTCCGCGGTGCAGGCGTTGGCGGATGAACTTGGTGAAATCGCGGCCTTTGATGGTTGATGCGCAATTGAGTAGATCGCGTCCGATTTTCTTGTTTTGCACATGGGTTTCCATGGTTGCGCTAGCCCTCATTGCGTCCTGCGCAGCGGATCGCAATCAGTCCCTGCCAAGTGGGACGGACCTTGCGGCGCGTCAAAATATTTCCTCTGATATAAAAGTTGTCACCCCCGTGTTGGACATGGCGGCCATTGTGGCGCAACAAAATCATCGCGTGGCTGGATTGGAAAAATTCGCCACGCGCGGCAGCGCTGAGTTGCGTTGGCACGATGAGAAGGGCGACCATTTTGAGCAGGCCCAAGTTGATCTTGCATGGCGCAATGGTGGCGATGATATTTCTTTGCGCGCCGACAAAATGGGCGAGCGACTTGCATGGGCTGGCGCCAACGCGAAGCAGTGGTGGTTGTTTGAACCAAAGCGCGAGCCGAGTCGTTTGTGGCTTGGCGCGCGCGACACGCCAGTGCCAGATTCGCTGCTTCCATTTGCCGGACC
>CANJIC010000169.1 GCA_947474205.1 Planctomycetaceae bacterium
ATCCTCGCGGCGGTGCCGCATCGACACTTCACATTCACGATCCCAAAGATGCTGCGGCCGTACTTTCGATTTCACCGCGGACTGCTCAAGCAGCTCTGCCGCATCGCGCATCAGTGCGTGAGTGACTTTCTGCGGGATGCGTTTGGCGATGCAGGCGGCGTTGGCAAGTACGAGCAAGACGGCGTTCCAGCCTTCGTGATGGCGATCCACACCTTCGGCGAATATCTCGACTTCCATCCGCACTTATTCGCGCCAAGCCCTTGGTGAAGGGATTTGGCTTTGGCATATTGGTGCCAGCGATTTCGCTTGGCATTATTGATGCCATCTTTATTTGCGCGCGAGCGGATAGTAGAAATCATCGATGAAGCCGGCGTGAAATTCAACAAAAAAGTGCACGGGTTGAACCCGTGCATTCATCAATGCAAATCACTCTATACGCAACTTCAAAATTGTAATGCAAGCGGCCCACCATTGAGTTGACGAATTCAAGGACGGATCGCAACTAGAATGCCAAGTGTGGTAGACGCGATTCTCAACCAATTGTGCAATTGTCTCAGGTTTGTTGGCCTGCCGGTCGAACAATGGGGGCTGGAGGATTGGCCAACTTGGGTGCGGTTTATTCTTGCAAGCGCGATCGCACTCGCACTTTTGGATGTCACGCTGATGGTGGCCACCTTGTTCTACCAAGGACTCATGCTCGCATTCGGACGTTGAACGGATTAGCTGGGATCTTTTCAGATTTGGTGGATACTTCTAATGATCAAGAATGCTTGCTAGTCCGCGCGAGCGGGGCATCGCAGGCAAGGTCGTCGCCCAAAGTACGCCAGACAAACGCTGTGTAAAAATTGCCGCGGCTGGACAATCACTTAAATCACAAATTGCCGCGGCGGCCTTGCTCAACTTCAAGCGACTCAAACAGGGCTTTGAAATTGCCTTTGCCAAAGCTTTGACTTCCGCGGCGGCAAATGATTTCAAAGAACATGGTGGGGCGGTCTTGCAGTGGCTTGGTGAATAGTTGCAGCAAATATCCTTCGTCGTCGGCGTCCACCAAAATGCCAAGGTCGCGCACGCGTTGGTGATCTTCTTTTACAGCCTCGTGGCCGCTCTTAATTAACAGGGCGTTCACGCGTTCCCACACATTTTTGTAGTAGGTCTCTGGAATGGTGAGGAAGTCCACGCCGCGTCGGCGCAGTTCAGCCACGCTTGTCAATTCATCGTCGGTGCGGAACGCCAGATGTTGTACGCCCGGAGTTTGATCGTGCCAATCTAAATATTCCTGAATCTGACTCTTGCGCTTACCGGCCGCTGGCTCGTTGATTGGCATCTTGATCAAGTGATTGCCGCTGGCCATGACTTTGCTCATGAGCGCGGAGTACTCGGTTGAAATATCCGCGTCGTCAAAGTGCTTGAACATTTTAAAGCCCATCACTTGCTCGTACCAGTTCACCCAATAATTCATCTTGCCAAGTTCAACATTGCCCACGCAATGGTCAAAGAACTTCAGGCCGCAGACATGCTCGCGGTTGTATGTGTTAAGCGCGTAATTTTCCACCTTGGCGAAATTTGGAAGGAACAAACCACCGGCCTTGATATTAGGCAGGGAGTATGCGCCACTACGACTAACAAAGGTGTGCACGGCGCGGCCGTAGGTTTTAATTCCAGCGAATGTGGCGCTGCCTGTGTCGTTTGAAACGGTGTAGGGCTCGTACGCGCTTTCGCCACCATTGCGAACGGCTTGTTCGTAGGCTTTTTCCGCGTCAAACACTGTCAAAGCGATGTCCTTGATGCCGTCACCAAAGCGCGTCAATTCTTTATTGAATGGATGCGTTGGCGTGAGTGGCGTCTCCAGCAGAATGCGAATGTTGCCTTGCGTGAGCAAATATTTTGCGCTGTCGCGGTTGCCCGTGGTGAGATCAGAAACTTGATCCACTTGAAAACCAAATGCTTGCGCGTAGAAGAACGCGGCTTGCTTGGCGTTGCCAACAATGAAATGAACATAGTCCACATCAATCAATGCAAGATGATCGGTGGCGGCGGCGGAGGATGTGGTTGTGGCTGGCGCGGTCTTTGACATGATGGTTAGTCTAGTCTGTCATTGATGAAATGAAGCATACATTTCGCTGAAATTTGTAATGGACATTTCTTGCACGTTGGGCTTGGGTTGTGCTAAGGCAAGGCTTAGAAAGAGTCATGCGGCCAAGAAAAAATTGCAGATCATTGCAATGTTTGTCGATATGATTGCGCCACAAGGTTTCAAACAATGAGCAATAAAAAAGCAATCACACTCTTTATCGCCCTTCTGGTTGGCATGGCGATCATTTTCTTGTTCGTTGTCTTTACTGCGGGCACTGCCAAGGAATTGGAACCGAATCCAGCCATGGCTCCTAGCCCAAACTGACGGCGACATGTATTCGTGGTCGCGCAGCACCACATGAATTGTGTCGCGGGTTTGGTGCGATGTTCAATACACAATCGGAGCGTGAATTTCCAAGCCAGGCAGCGCGGCGCGGCCGTTGAGCGCTTTCAGTTCAATGAGCACGGTGGCGCCAAACACATTCGCGCCTAGATTTTTCATCAGGTCCACACAGGCGCGCATGGTGCCGCCGGTGGCTAGCAAATCATCAACCATGAGAATTTTTTGTCCAGCGCTCACCGCGTCGTCGCGCACTTCAAGTGTGTCTTGGCCATATTCAAGGTCGTAGGTCACGGTGCGGATTGGCGGCGGCAACTTTCCGCGCTTGCGAATGGGAATGAATCCGCATGAAAGCGCCTGCGCCACGGCGATGCCAAAAATAAATCCGCGGCTCTCGGCGCCGGCGACTGCGTGAATGCCCTTGCCGCGAAATGGATTGGCCATAAGTTCAACGGCCATTGAAAGCGCCGCTGGATCTTTCAGCAGTGGCGTGATGTCCTTGAAAAGAATTCCATCTTTGGGAAAATTTGCGACATCGCGGATGAGTTTGCGCAGGTGGGTTGTGGGCATACAGGCATTGCACTTTGAAATGAGTTTTTGCGCAAGCGCCGCTACCATTGAATGTATGGCCGCAGATCCCAAAGCAAAGACACTTCGTCTTGAAACCGTCGAACCCATTGGCAAGCGCGTGCTCATTCGCAAGGATGAGGACCGCAAGATCACCAAAGTTGGAATTCATTTGCCTGACAAAATGGAAATTCCAACACTGACTGGGCGCGTGGTGGCCATTAGTTTGCAAATTGAGCGCGATCAGGATTATCCGATCCGACAATATGACCGCGTATTGTTCAATCCGCGCAACGGAATTCCCGTTGATTTTGAAGGGGATAACCGCCTGTTTGTGATTCCTATTGAGGACATCGTGGCCGTGTTCCGTGCCGCCGATGGAGACGCTTCGAAGTGATGATGAGCGACGCGCATGGGGGAGGGATTTTGCGTGCGCCGCGTGTTTGTGGGCCAGTGCGTGGAAATTTTTCGCCGCCTGGGTCTAAAAGTTTGACGCAACGCTTCATGATGTTGGCGGCGCTGGCCGATGGCGTGAGCACGATTGACAATCCGCTTGATGCCGTTGATACGCGCGCTCTTGCCGCAGGTCTTGCCACGTTGGGCGCGCAAGTGCGTTGGCCCAAGAACGGCGCGCTTGAGATTGGCGGCGTGAATGGAATTTTTCCAAGCTGTGGAATTCTCAATGCGATTGATGGCGGAACACCCGCGCGCTTTCTTATGGCGGCGGCATGTTTAGCAACTGGTGTTTCCACACTCGACGGTTCCGCGCGTTTGCGCCAGCGCCCAATGCAAGATGGCGTGGACTTGTTGAATTCCCTTGGCGCTGATATTTCGCGCGTGGCTGACACGCAGCTTCCGCTGCGCATTACGCCTACGGAACTTTTTCGCAGTGGCGGCGCGTGCAGCGTTGCGGTGCTTGCCAGCAGTCAATTTATTTCGGCGCTGCTATTGATTGCGCCTTGGTTCAAGCGTGGCATGCACGTGCGATTTGAAGGCGCGCAACCCAGCGTTTCCTACATTGATCTGACGGTTGATTGCTTGCGTCAGGTTGGCGTTGATGTGGTGTGGAATTCTGAGCAGGGCACAATTTATATTCCGCCCACGCGCCTTCAAAAATTTAATGTCACCGTTGAGCCCGACGCGTCAAGCGCCGCTTACGCCATGGCGCTTGCGGCAATTGTGCCAGGCAGTGAAATTACGTTTGCAAATTTGCCGCGCGCATCGCATCAGCCGGACATGGCGGTGTTTGACGCGTTGATTCAATTAGGCGCGCGTGATTGTTCCAGCGACAAGTGCGCGGCAATTGCATTTGGCAAACCGCTCACAGGCGCGATGCTAGATGCATCACGCTGGCCCGATGGAAGTTTGGCGGTCATGGCCGCCGCTGCGTTTGCAAACTCTCCCGTTGAAATTCGCGGGCTGGGCACTTTGGCGGAAAAAGAAAGCAACCGTATTGAAGCCATGAGCCAGTGGTTGCTCGCCATTGGTGCGACGGTTGAAAGCGGCGCTGATTGGATTCGAATTGATGGACGATTGACGCACGCGAAGGAAATATCGCTCAACAAATCCAATACGAATTCAGTTGGGGGTTTGAAAGCACCGCTTGATACAACGACAAATACAAATTTGACTTCCGTGGTCAATGAGAATTCCAACACCCGCGCCGACACAAATTCGCAGTCAATTCCCGCTGAAATAGTGGTCAATCCACATGCCGACCACCGCATAGCCATGAGTGCCGCCGTCGCGGGCGCATTGCGTGGCGGTATTTCCATCAGCGATCCGGGCTGCGTTGAAAAAAGTTGGCCATCATTCTGGAATGACTGGCATCGGTTATTGTCAGGGATTGA
>CANJIC010000170.1 GCA_947474205.1 Planctomycetaceae bacterium
TAAATCGCTTGGTGGTGGCAAGTGGGTGTTGGTCAGCATGAATAGCAACGGAGCAATTCCGGGCGCAAATCTTAGTCTTGAGTTTGGCGCCAACAATGCGGTCTCTGGCTTTAGCGGCGTGAATCGATTTTCTGGAACATACACAACGGCAACGGGGCAATTGAAATTTGGTCCGCTTGTGTCCACCAAAATGGCGGGATCGCCAGAACTGATGAAAACCGAACAGGCTTATTTGGCAGCACTCGCAAGTGTGCGGAACTTTTCCTTAGAAAGCGGTTTGTTGCGATTAACGAATGACAGCGGCACAACCGTTGTGGAATTTTCGCACTAAAGACGAACGGTGCGTGGGGCTGAGAGAGCCTACGAAATAATAGTTTTGCCACAGGATCAGACAATTCGCACTGGGTAAATAAAAAGCCCTGTCAACTCAAACAACCGCACTACTGCGACTTGGGGGTCTTGCATTTATTCCGCGAAATTTTTGTTTAACACGCGTGGCAACATCTTTTATGTGGCGCGAAAATTCACCCTGTTATGCAATTTGAAATCAGGCACGAACCGCGCGCGTCCAAGTTGTTCCTGTGGCGCCATCTTTAATTTGCACGCCTAGAGACACAAGTTCATCGCGCGCGCGGTCGCTTGCGGCAAAATCTTTGTTGCGGCGCGCGGCGGCGCGGACTTCAATCAAGGCGTTCACTTTGGCTTCAAAGTCGCCGTCACCACTGGTTGCAACTTGAGTGTTGCGCTCTAGCACGCCAAGAACGGAATCCATTTTTTGTAGCGCCGCAAGTTCGCGGTGCGCGCACGCGGAGTTGTCTTCTAGGGCGACTGCTTCGTTCAGCGCCGCAATTGCGCGCGCCATGTTTAAGTCTTCACACAACGCTTGGGTGAATCGCGGCAATGTGGTTTCAAGTGGGCCGGCGGGGGCGTTGTGATTGATGTTTGCGCTTGCATTTATATTTATATTTATATTTGCGTTTGCGTTTGCGTTTGCATTTATATTTGCGTTCGCGTTTGCGATTGCGTTCGCGTTTTTGGCGCTGGCGGAATTGTGTAACTCGCCTCCCACTAAACGTGGTGTTCCCGCCGCAACTTTCGCTTGCAACGCCTCGGCGGCGCGACTCCATCGATCAATCATGCGCTGGCAATCCGCCAAACCTTGCATGGTGAAGTTGGCGTTGGTGCGGTAATGCGTGCGCGTAATTTCCAGGCGCAGAGCGGCGGGCGTAACGCCCTTGGCGAACAAATCGCGCGCGGTGAAAAAATTGCCTTTGCTCTTGGACATTTTCTCGCCCTCAACAATCAGGTGGCGCGTGTGAAACCACAAGCGCGCGAAACTTGGCTTGTTGTGCGCGCAGCGACTCTGCGCAATTTCGCATTCGTGATGCGGAAAAATATTGTCCTCGCCGCCAGAGTGAATATCAATTTCGGCGCCGAGCAAGCCCGCGGCCATGGCGGAGCATTCCAAATGCCAGCCGGGATATCCCGCGCCGTAAGGCGAATCCCATTTCAAAACATGGTGCGGGTCGGGCTTCCACAACATAAAGTCGCCTGGATTTTTCTTGGCCACCTGATGCTGCGCGCTAATGCGACCGCCCTCGCCCTCGCGCAAATTCTCAAGCGTGTTTCCGGAAAGTTTGCCGTAATCAGCGAAGCTTTTTACATTAAAATACACAGCGCCGTCGCTGGCCACATACGCGTGGTCGCGCTCAATGAGTTGCTTGATCATGTCAAGCATTTGTGAAATCCACTTGGTTGGTCGAGGCATAAGCGATGGATCACTTTGCGCTTCAATGGCAACTTTCAGACCAAGCAACCGCGCATCTTCCAGAAATCGGTTGGCATAAAAATCCGCGATCGCCATTGGATCGTTGGCGTCAATAGCGACATCAGCGTGAATTTTTCCAGACTTTTTTGCTTCCAAAAGACGGCGCCCCGCCACCGCCATTTTGTCCTCGCCGGCGCCGTCAGCGTTAGTGTCGTCGGTCATGTGACCAACATCGGTAATGTTCATGACATGGCGAACGGGCGTTCCAGTGAGTTCTATCGTGCGGCGCAAAATGTCGGCGTTTAGAAATGAGCGAAAGTTGCCAATGTGCGCATCGTCGTACACCGTTGGCCCGCATGTGTAAAAAGTGACGGGACCAGCCGCGCCCGCGATGGGTTTTATTTCGGCAAGTTCACCAGTGAACGTGTTGTGAATGTTTACGGCGGGCATGTTGGAATTATAAGTACAAGAGCGAGGCGCGGTATTTGAAGAACAAAGAATTGATGGCGCGAAACGCGTTACTAAATTCTTATCAACGCGTTGTGAGTAATGTCATTGGAGAATCGCCCCGCCCCGAGCGCGACTGTTAAATTGATAAATCAAAAACATGTGCTTTATGCAGCAACAATGCGCACAGCGGGCATGTAAATCTGAATGCCAGCCGCGCGGAATTTTTCGAGCAACTCGTTGTAAATGGCTGGACCGGCGGCGCCTGCGTCAGCCACTTGCGTCCATGGCTTGATGGCAATTTCAATGGCCACTTCTTTTAAATTTGCAATTCCAACCGCCGGCGCTGGGTCCTTCAACACATGTGCGTTTGCTGCAAGAACGGATTGAACAACTTCGATGGCGCGCGCAATATTTGTTCCGTACACCACGGAGACGCTGAGTGAGAGTTGTCGCAGCGTGCCGTAATTGTGCATAATTTCTCCGACAATTTTTCGATTAGGCACAATCACAATCGAGCGATCGGCGTGGCTTAGTTTTGTGGAAAACAGCGTGACAGCTTCTACGCGACCCTCCACGCCCTGCATGGAAACATATTCGCCCACGCGAAACGGTCGTGTGAAAATAATTGTCAGGCCTGCCACTAAATTTCCAAGCACCCCCTGCATGGCCAGCGCAATGCCGGCGCCTGCAACACCTAGTCCGGCGATGAGCGGCAGAAGTTGCACGCCCAAGTTTTGCAGGGCCATTAACACAAACACCAATAGAACGATGACGCGAATAATGCGCGTTAAAAGCAATTGCAAGGTGATGTCAAACCTCAACGGACGCACGGCGCGCAAAAATACTTTTCCAATCCAGCGCGCCACAAGAAATCCAACAACCATGATCACGGTGGCGGAGATGACCTTGGGGCCAAACTCCATCAGAAGGTCAATGCCGTTGTTCTTAATGCGCTGCAGTGTTTCGATTTGTTCGTTCATAATTTTTTTGGTGTTTGAGTTGGGGTTGAAGCGTGTGTCGGAATTAGTTTCAGTTTCGTCATCAATGTTGTATGGCAACTATAAAGCGATTTTGCAGAGTAAGAAAGTTTGGCAAATCTTATAGGGGCAGCGAACTTCAACAAGTGATAGAAATTATGCCGATACGATATAAGCGTGACCATCAATACAGCAAAATTGCCCGTCACCGTGGTCATTGCGGTGAAAAATGAAGAGCGAAACCTGCCATTGTGCTTGGAACGCCTGTCACGGTTCTTAAAGATTGTTGTGATTGATTCAGGAAGCACGGATCAAACGCAAACCATTGCCGCGAAGTTTGGCTGCGAATTTATTCCGTTCAAGTGGGATGGGCACTATCCAAAAAAGCGCAATTGGTATTTGCTCAATCACCGCTTAGACACGCCCTGGGTTTTTTTTCTGGATGCGGATGAATATGTCACCGAGGCGTTTGTAAATGAACTAGAGCGCGCGATTGCCAACACGCAACACTCAGGCTTCAGGGTGAACTACTCAAATTATTTTCTGGGGCAAGAACTGAAACACGGCGTGCCCCAGTTGAAGTTGCCTCTGTTCAAAGTTAGCGCAGGCTTGTACGAGCGTATTGATGAGGACGCTTGGAGTTCGCTGGACATGGAAGTGCACGAGCACCCAGTGCTGCAAGGAAGTATTGGTGAGTTGATGTCCAAGATTGATCACAATGATTTCAAGGGTCTGCACTCATACATTGCAAAGCACAATGAATATTCGTCATGGGAAGCGCGGCGGTATATGAAGTTGCGAAATGCGGGTGCGACAATGGCCGCGACTGAGCCCGGGGCGGCAGACTCCGCGCACGGCAACGGAACCAGTGCCCCAACTGGAAATGTTTCGTTAACAAACTCCGCAATTGGCGACCAACATTTCACCAACATCCAGCGACGCAAGTACAACAACTTAACGCGTTGGTGGCTGGCACCCGCGTACTTTTTGTACACCTTCGTTTACAAACTTGGCTTCCTAGATGGCCGAGCCGGCTACGCCTTTGCGCGCATGAAGGCGATCTATTTCTGGCAAATCAGGCTTAAGATTGCGGAACTGATGTCAGCAAATCCGTGATTCACTTTCCGTGTGTGGCAGCAACCCGTGCCACCACTGGCATTGAAATATAAATCACAAAAATTATTCGCATGGGCTCGATTACAGGGGTCGAACAATTGTGTGCAGAACATCTTGCCAAGCTTTGCAGGCATGGTGAGATTCATATTTCATTTCGTAAGCAACTTGACCACGACGGCCCATCTCCTGCGCCTCACTTTTGTGTGCAGATAAATATTGAATCTCGCGCGCTAAAGCATCACCATCGCCAGGCTTGCTTTGGTAGCCACATTGGTTCTCATTTAATATAGTGACGCATTCACTATTTTCTGGACCAACCCACAACACCGGCTTACCCGCCGCAAGAACGCTAAAGAACTTGCTGGGCAAAATCAATCCTTCCCATCCTGGCAACAGCGTGACCAAGTGTGTGTCACCAAGATCCAATACATCCGCAAGTTGCCCGCGCGTTTGATAGCCGCTTACAAAAATATTCTTTGCGCCACACTCGGA
>CANJIC010000171.1 GCA_947474205.1 Planctomycetaceae bacterium
GCAGATCCATGGTTATGAGCCTCTAAAGTTCGCTCGGTAGCGTCTTTGGCGGGCAATCGGACTAGTTGAACTAGGGCTGTGACCACAAACACCATCTCGTTCTTGTTGTCATTGTGAAGGCGCACTGCCCACTGAGGCATGGCTTGGCTTGGACGGGCGACGGTTTCTACAGGCAATTCAATGGTTTGGCTCATGCGTGCATGGTGACGAAGAGACGCGTGAAATGCAAGCACAAAATTAAATTTTGTGCAGACGTGCAACTTCTAGAGTGGCGCGACCAGGTGGCAAAGGCGTGCGCGTTACGCGCGCCAATCAATCAGCACCTTTCCAAATTGTTCCCCCGCTTCAAGGCGCGCGTATGCGGCGCGGCCGTCTTTGGCGTGGTGGGTTGAATCAATCACGGGCTTCAGGGCGCCGCATTTGTACAGCGCCATCACGGCGCGGAACTCATCCATGCTGCCCATGGTGGAACCCAAAATGGAAAGTTGATTCCAGAACACGCGGGCCAAATCGGTGACGCCGTCGCTGCCAGTGGTGCAACCGCATGTGACAAAGGCGCCGCCGCGCGCCAGGCTTTTAATGCAACTTTGGTGAATGGCTTTTCCAATCGAATCAATCACCACATCAACGCCGCGGCGATTGGTGGCGGCGCGAACTTGCTTGGACCAATCGGTGCCGTCATCCAGAATGCAGTGATTGGCGCCAAGCGATTTAGCTTTTTCCAATTTCCACGCGTGGCGACTTGTGACAACAGTTGTGCAGCCGAAATGTTTTGCAATGGCAAGCGCGGCCACGGCAACGCCGCCGCCAATACCAGTGATAAGCACGTGCGCGCCAGGCGCAACGCGGGCGCGCGTAATCAACATTCGGTAGGCGGTGAGATGAGTCAGGCCAATGGCGGCGGCTTGCGCGGGATCATGTTGCGCGATGTCAAGAATGTTGGTGACGGGCGCGGTGAAAAATTCCGCGTGCGTGCCAGGCGAATGCTCGCCGATCATGTGAATGTCCTCGCCAGTGGGTTGGTGGTTGGGAGTGTTGGCGGCGGCTTTAGAAACCGCGGCCATAAGAATGACGCGCTTGCCAAGCCACGCTGCGTCAACACCGGCGCCAAGTTTGACCACCTTGCCAACGCCGTCGGAGCCGCCAACGGTTGGCCACGTGGTGTCAATGCCAGGCATGCCGCGGCCAACCCACAGATCCAAATGATTCAGCGCGGAAATTTCGGTTTGTATTTGCACTTCCCCAGGGTGCGGTTCTGGAGTGGCGCGAGTAGTGACAAAGTTTACATTGGGAGCGACGGGGGTTGCTTGTTTAGCAATTTCAAGGGCATTCATGAACAAAGTGTAACCATGCTCGTGCGCAAGATTGAGTAAGAAGCGAGTGCGCGCGGGCATGGTTGAGTTTGGGATTGAGTTTGGGGCAGGCACCTTTGGTCAATATTCGCGTCATGAATGGGCGGCGGTATTGAATAGAATTG
The DNA here is from genome assembly GCA_947474205.1 of Planctomycetaceae bacterium. The sequence continues at coordinate 1,478 of CANJIC010000171.1, forward strand.
TGCCACGAAGGAAAGTTATGAATGAAAGTTACAAATCACAGTTACAAATGAAACCACAATTGAAGGCCAAATTACAAATGAAATTTAAAATGCAAACTCTGACAATCGTTGTTGTGTTGGTGGTATTGGCCAACACTCAAACAGATACATGTGCGAACACGGTGGCTGACGCAGAAGTTTTGGCGTTGATGCAATCAACCGTGGTGTTGGCGCAGGCCCCCACCACTGCGCAGACGCCCGCGACTTCCGCGCCAGCCAAGCCCGTTGGCAAACCCATGCGCGCGGCCACGGCGCCGGCGGCCAACGCCAAAGTAATCGCCATTCCAGCTGGATTGGACTTTGGAGTTGTGGCGCCGCACACATTGCTCGAAGGCAATTTCAAACTTATGAACACTTCGGATAAGCCGTTGAAAATATTGGGCGCGCAGCCATCGTGCCAATGCACCACGATTGATATCACGGGCAAGGAAATTCCTGCGCAAGTTGGAATTGGTCCGGGCGTGCTTGAAGTGCCAGTGACCATGAAGGTGAGCGCCACTGGAATGAAGACCGCGCAAGTGAAGGTGGTGATTGAGGGCGAAACCCTGCCAATCACTTTGGATTTGCGCGCGGAGGTTGCATACGCGGTGCGCCTGGCTATTGTGGACGCCGCGGGAAAAATGCAGCCTTATGTTGACGCCGCAGAAGATGCGTCGCGCTTGAAGGGCGTGGCGCAAGTCTTTAGCAGCGATGGAAAACCGTTTCGCGTGCTGAGTGTGCAAGGCGCGGCGCCGGAATTTGTGAATTGGAACGCGGCAAGCGACGCGCCGTTGGCAAAGTACGAGGTGCGGTTTGCGCTTGCGGGCGAACCGTGCGACCAAGTGCCCAAATATCTGCTGGTGGAAACTGACCGCGCCGACGCGCGCATGATTGACGCGCGCGTGCGCCATGAATGCACACGAATTTCGCCGGCGCTTGACATCGCGGAGTTTCGCAGCAATGTGGGAGTGATACCGACGGGCGGAGCCGGAACATTTGATATTGAAATAAAGAAGATGGGCAACAACAAAATCGCGTCGGTGAAGGCTGTTGATGCAAAGTTTGCCGCTCAATTAGTTGGGCAACGCGCAGATGGAAATTCATTGATGGTCACGATTCGCTTGACGCCGGGAAAAGATGTCAATGGCGTGTTCATGACGCCAGTGCATTTAGTGGCGGCGGACGCCAACGGGCAACCATATATGACGCAACGACAAGAGCCTGGCCCGCCGGGCCAACCACCCAAAGTTGGGGCGCTGCCCGCGGAAGTGGATGTATTGGTGTATGGGAAAGTGGAGTAGTGGTTAGTAGAAGTAGAAGTAGAAGTAGAAGTAGAAGTAGAAGTAGAAGTAGAAGTAGTAGTAGTAGTAGTAGTAGTAGTAGTAGTAGTAGTAGTAGTGGCGTTTGAATGCGCCCGCACGCGCGCGTCATGAACCTGGCTGTGTGGTGCGCGCGCCACCACCGCCATCCTGAACGCAACGCGTTTAGAAAACCAACGAAAGACGCATGGTGAATATCCACGCGCCGGGAATATTCGCCGAGGCGTCGGAACTTGGCTGGCTTAAATATTGCATGTCAGGCTGAATTGAAAACCACGGCGTGACTTGAAAATCGTAGAAGGCCTCCAAGATTGCCTCGGAGGAACCAGGCGACGTGCTGAGATTTTCGTTGCTGGAGAATTGGTTGTAGGCCCACAAAACACCAACCGTGTCGGACGGGCGCGCATCAATCACGCCTTGCCACTGCGTGCCAAACATAAGGCCCCACTGCGAAGGATTGCGATTGGGCTCGCTCCAACTGAATTGGCCGAACAGTTCTAGGCCAAGCAAACCACCGTCACCATCGGGATCAAAAATATGTTGATTGGCGTAGGCGTAGGCACCAGTTGGTCCATTGGCAACGGCAGGACCATTCACGCCGGAAATATCGGTGTAACCCAGTTGCTCAAACCAACCCGCGCGAAACTTTCCAGCGTGTTCGCCAATGCTCCAGTCTGGACCAAGCTCCGCAATCATGAAGTAACTGCCAGGATTTTCCCACAGAAAAGTTGCCAGGCCATGCGTGCCCGTGTCAGAGCCAACAACCCCCGTGCTTGGATTAGCAAAGTTGCTTGAGCCGTCAAAGAAACCAAAGCGCGCGTCGAAATCTTCCAGTGGCTTGGCAAGAATTTCCACGCCTCCCGCTTGACGCGGATAGGTGGGCATGTCTTGCACCACACCCGCTGGGTAATAGGCGGCACTGTTGACAAAGTTCAAGCCGGTGCATGGAACGGCAAAGTCAACATTGGCATCTATTTTTCCAAACTTCACCTTCAGGCGGTCGCCCAGAATTTCTTGTTGGTACCAATACTGCCCAAGTTGCGTGAACGAGCCAAATGAATTGATGACGTCGTAGCCCCAATAGTCGGGGACCAACTCCGCAGGCGAACGTGTTTGATTGGCGGTTTGGAAATCAACAAAGATGGTGCCGCCCTTCAGGCCGAAAAGTTTTTCCGTGTCACCCGTGGCGTTGATGTCGAACAACGAAAGCATGGTGAAGCCGTTCACCTGTCCGCCGTTGAGCACATTGACAAAGTCAAGCGTGCCAGTTCCTTGCACCGTTATGCCCGCGTTCTGAAGATTGGAACGCACGCCAAACATGTCGCCCGTCATGGTGTTGGATTTCCAGGGCCACGAGCCGCCTAAATTAAAGTCGGCGGCGCCTGCGCTTTGCGGACCAACTGATTCGCCTTGCTGTTGCTGGAATTGATTTGATGATGTGTTTGAATTCGCATCGGAAGAAGCTGGTGAAGTTGGAGTATCAACCGCGGGCTTGGCCGGCGCATTGGGTTTGTCACCCACGGGATCAAACGGCTTGGGCATGGAACCAGTTTGCGCCGCGGCAAAGCGTGGCAACATGTGCAATGCAATGCACAAGCCAGCCACCACAACATGCGCGCGTTTCTGAAAAATCATGCGCTTGTTATAACTTATTTTTGGCGAACTAGGCAAGGTATAGTTTCGCCATGAAAGCAAGGTCCTGCGCGTTTATTTTTTGCCAAAGTCTGTGCGCTGGTTTGTGTGTCATGCTTTGCATTGCGGCACAAACTGCAACACCGTCCGTTGCGCCGCGAGCGACAACGCTGGATATTCCAGCCGCGACTATTTCGTTTGATCCCCCGCCGCCAGTCATTCGACGCGTGAGCACCAACCCCAACGAAGTTCCCATTGCGCCGGTCACATTTGCGCACGCGCTTGAGGCGATTGA
>CANJIC010000172.1 GCA_947474205.1 Planctomycetaceae bacterium
CCTTGATTTTGGGGCAAAAAGCCTATGGCCAATGAACTACTTATAGATCTGAACTCAATTGATTTGAACGCGGTGGCGCTAGACCAAGCCACCGTGGACAAATTGCTGCCCCAAACTGGTCCCATGCGGCAACTGGACCATGTGATTTGGCACGACGAACAATTCTCTTGCGGCGTGGCGGTGAAACACATTCGCCATGATGAATTTTGGGTGCCCTACCACATTCCAGGTCGGCCGTTAATGCCCGGCGTGCTCATGATTGAAGCCGCCGCGCAGTTGTGCAGCATCTTGCAAACGCTCGCCATTCCCAATGTTGGATTTCTTGGCTTCACCCGCTGTGATGAAACTTCCTTTCGCGGTCAAGTTGTTCCCGGCGACAACTTTTACACCGTATGCAAATTAATCGAACGCAATCGGCGGCGATTTGTCTGCCAAGTGCAAGGCGTTGTGAATTCCAAATTGGTTTTTGAAAGCAACATCACAGGAATGAAACTCTGAGCTTGCCATGACTGCAACCAATGCGATTAGCCCCGTGATTTTGCAACCCATCGCCAAAGGTCGCGCGTGGGGCGGCACAACATTTGCGCACTGGAAAAAATTCGCGGCGCCTAAGCCAGGCGAGATTGCGATTGGTGAAAGTTGGGAAGTGGCGGATCTGCCTGAGTCAATCGCCAATGGGTGCACCTTGGTGGCCGCGGGCGCGGGCACGGGAAAAACATTGCATGAACTCATCGACTTGGACACGCCAGGCTGGATGGGACGCGCGCGCTTGACCGCGCAAGGACGCTTTCCACTTTTGGTCAAATTCCTCGATGCAGCGGAGCATTTATCAGTGCAGGTGCACCCGGATGAAACCTACGCGGCGGCCAATGCGTCGGCGCATTTAAAAACAGAATCGTGGTTTGTGCTGGCGGCAAAATCTGGCGCCACCATTTGGCGCGGCGTGAAAGAGCATGTCACCAAACAGGAATTTGAAACTCGCCTGCGCGCTGGCGCCAGCATTCTTGACTTGCTGGTTGAAGTGCGCGTGCAAGCGGGCGATTGCATTGATCTTCCAAGCGGACTGTGCCACGCGCTTGGCGAAGGAATCACCGTCGCCGAAATTCAAACTCCAAGCGACACCACGTTCCGCGTGTTCGACTGGAACCGCAACGACCCGTCGCGTTTGTTGCATCTTGATCAAGCCATGCAATGCATTCAGTTTGGCAAGACGCAACGGCTTGAACACCTTCCCATTCGCAACGCGGCGACGGCGCCCGCGGTGCAAACGCGTTCCATGCGCACCACACTTTTGTCGCGCACGGATCATTACAAGATTGAGCGCATTGAAGCCATGACCGCCACAACGCTTGAAGTCATCACGCATCAGCGGCCCGTATGCTGGCTGGTTCTTGGCGGTAGCGTTTCTGTGGATGGCGAAACACCCGTCAGCGCGAACGCCTGGCAAACGCTGCTGTTTCCCGCTATTTCCGAGGGTTGCATCGCCAAACTGAGTCTGGGCGCGACCTTCTTGCGCATCACGTTGCCCGATCCAATGGATCGATTCATTGCATAGGCTGTTCTTGTGAATCACAATTCCATTCACATTTTTCATTTGTCTCGCGTGACCTTAAGCGCTATTTTATTTTCAAGCGGCGCGTGTGCTCAACATTCCGCGCCAACTTCCGCGCCAACTTCTGCGCCAACTTCCGCGCCAACTTCCGCGCCAACTTTCACGCCAACTTCTGCGCCAACTTCTGCACCAACTTCCACGCCAACTTCCGCGCCAACTTCCACGCCAACTTCCGCGCCAACTTCAACCGCGTTGAAGACGCCGCCCATTCCCGTGGCAGGCCTGAATATTTCCGGTGGAAGAATTTTTAATATCGAGCCAGGCGTCGCCTTTAATTCTCTCGCATCATTTCTGCAACCAGGCGATGAAGTGCGCCTACTCCCTGGCGTGCACATTCCATTCGCGCTTGTTGATCTTTGCGGAACCCGCGAAAACCCAATCGTGATTCGTGGCTATCAACTTGAGCCCGACAAGCCATTGCCTTATGTCAAAGGCGAACTGTCCAGCATTTCACTTTTGCGCCCACGCAATGTCATTGTGCGCGATTTGCTATTGGGTAATTCATCGGGGCCAACTATTTATGTCGACGGCTCACTGGACGCCTCGCCCGTTGTGCAAGAAACTCCTTGGGATTCCAATCTTGTTCTGACAAATTTGCGCATAAAACAAGACACTCAATCGCAATCCCAAACGAGCATCTACCTTCGCTCCATTCAAAAAGCGGATGTGACCCATTTCTTCATCAAGGGATGGAACAACTCCGCCGTGGTGTTGGACAATTGCAAGCGTGTCAGCATTTCCGAAGCAACGTTGGACTCCGCAAAAAATTTGCCGCAATACCGCGGCGTGGCAATTCGGTCCGGTTGTGAGGATATTTCTTGCATGTACCTGAGTTTTGGTCCCAATGTCCAGGTCGCGTTTGAATTGGGATTGTGCGACACCACCACTCAAAATACACCGGAGCAAAATGCGCAAGGCCCCGCCCAGCGCATTCTCATATCGCGCAACGCCGCGCTTGATTGTCCATGCTTTATCTCGCTGGGCTCCATTGATAATTCCACCATCGAAAATAATTCCATCATTGAAAGCACCAAGTATGTGTGGAAGGCCGACGCAACTTGCGGCGTTCCAAATCACATCACATTTAAAAACAATTTGGCCACATGGGTGCCGGGGCGCATTGACAAAATTAGTTTTGTGGCCCCCACCATTGCGCCCGAATCCATCATTCTGCAAAGTAATTTGTGGTGGAGCGAAGAGTTGCCTATCGGTTTTGAAATTGTTGGAAAGCCGTTCGGCGTGGAACTTGCCCCTCAGGTTTTTGATGTCAACCCGAAGGTGGAAATGCGTGGCTTTACCCCTGTCGACCCCAAGGCCAGGGATTTCGGATGGGGTCCTCGTTCAAGCACAAGTAACACTACTGATCCAAAAACGCCAGTTGACACTGCCAACCCCTCCCAAAAACCTTCCTAAACATGCAATTCAGCCGATAGAATGACTTCAATGGAAATCAACGGATCCATGATGACTTTGGCTGGGCGCGGCTCAATTTCAAGCGCCGCGCCTGCTCTTAATGGCATGGCCGCGGCCCGTGTTCCCGTTGCCCCGGACCCATTTTCCGCGCCACTTCTCAACGCTGGCCCCGATCGCCTGCAGTTGTACACGCGCGCCGCCGACCGAATTGAAGTGGCAACCGGACTCGCCCGCGGTCGCCTGCTGAATATTCAGGCTTAACAAAATTTGGCTTGAACAGTTGAACATTGGCACATTGAAGCACGCCATCAATCACACTTTTTCGCCCACTTTTTCGCCCACTTTCAAGTCCATTTCCTCCGCTTTCAAATTCCACCAAATTGAAATAAGTGGTGGCGATTTCGCCGCGCAACGGCTATCTTCCTAGCCCCGTCACTGGAAATGTTTCCAGTGGCGCCGCACTTCAAACAACGGATTCCACATGGCCTCCACCGGCAAAATCATTCAAGTCATCGGCAGCACCTTCGACGCGCAATTTCCTGAGAACCAAATTCCAGAAATTTACAACGCGGTGCATGTTGATTTTCAATTGCGCGGCGAGAAGTCGCTGCTTGTTGGCGAAGTCGCCAAGCACATGGGCGGCGGCATTGTTCGATGCGTCGCGTTAGCCAGCACCGACGGCGTGCGTCGTGGCGATAATTGCACTGACACTGGCGCTAGCGTAAAAGTTCCAACTGGTGAAGGCGTGCTTGGTCGCATCTTTAATTTGCTGGGTCAACCTGTCGATGGCCGCGGCGAAGTGAAGTACGACGAATTGATGCCGATTCACCGCGAGCCGCCATCATTTGTTGACTTGAATCCAAAAACAGAAATGCTTCCAACCGGCATCAAGGTGATTGATCTTCTGTGCCCATTTGTGCGCGGTGGAAAAATTGGCTTGTTCGGCGGCGCGGGCGTGGGCAAGACCGTGGTCATTCAAGAAATGATCGCGCGCGTTGCGCGAAACTTTGGTGGTTACAGCGTGTTCGCCGGCGTGGGCGAGCGAACCCGCGAAGGCAACGATTTGTGGCTTGAAATGCAGGAAGCTGAATACATTGATTCCACCGGCAAGAAGTGCCACGTCATTGACAAGGTGGCCATGGTGTTCGGTCAAATGAATGAGCCACCTGGAGCGCGTCTACGCGTTGGTCTGAGCGCGCTCACTATGGCGGAAGCATTCCGCGACAAGAGCGGCAAGGAAACATTGCTGTTCATTGACAACGTGTTCCGCTTCACGCAAGCAGGTTCGGAAGTCAGCGCGCTCTTGGGCCGCATGCCAAGCGCCGTGGGCTACCAACCAACACTCGCCACGGAAATGGGTCAGATGCAAGAGCGCATCACCAGCACCAAGCAAGGCGCCATCACCAGCGTGCAGGCTATTTACGTGCCCGCCGACGATTTAACCGATCCCGCGCCCGCGACCACGTTCAGCCATTTGGACGCGTTCATTGTGCTTGAGCGAAAGATTTCCGAGAAGGGTATTTATCCCGCCGTCGATCCTATTTCCAGCACCAGCCGCATTCTTGATCCGCAAGTTCTGGGCGAGCGTCACTACAAAGTGGCGCGTCGCGTGCAAGGTATTTTGCAGCGCTACAAGGATCTGCAAGACATCATCGCCATCTTGGGCGTTGACGAACTTTCAGAAGATGACAAGTTGACCGTGGCGCGCGCGCGCA
>CANJIC010000173.1 GCA_947474205.1 Planctomycetaceae bacterium
CAGCAAGTGTTCGGCGCGTTCACTCTGGGAAAGTTGTCTCCAACTTGTAAACGCGGCGCGCGCGGCGGCAACGGCGCCATCAACATGACTTGGATCAGGCGTTCCAGACCACACCACTTGCGCTGGATTTGCAGGGTTTTTGCTTTGAATTTCATCGCCCGCAATTGAGTGCCACTGACCATCAAAATAGTTCGAAGGATTCTGAGTAATCCATTGCGTGGACGCGTTCATGTCATTTGCCACGCGAATTTTTTCGACTTTTGGAAACCGCGGCGCGGATATTTTTGCCCGCGCTTTTACGTGATGACTTTCCCGCTGACTTGCCCGCTGACTTGCTCGCTGACTTGCCCGCTAACGTGCTCTCTGACGTGCGTACATTTTTTGCGGCAAGTGGTCCTGAGTTCTTCACCACGCTTCTGCTTGCATGCTCGGCGTGCAATGAAACACCAACCTTCTCACCTTCACGCGCATGGATGGTGTCAGCGGCGGCTTTGGAAATTTCCACGCCTCCCGCGCGCATAAGGCACAACGTGCGCACCGCGCGGAAACCATACTCCTTGCTGTTGTGGCTTACAAACGCCATCGCGCCGCTCTCGCGCTTAGTGAACGCAAGCAACTTGTGCTCCTTGGTGTCGCGCACCATGGGAATGGAATCACGGTCGGCCTCCAAGTATGGTCCGCCATCAAACGGATCAACATGCGTGGTCACATGAAAGTGCTGGCGATCAAGCATTCCCTTGGCCGCCAATGTCTCCTCGCCAACTTTGCCAATCAACGCGCGCGCGTCTGGCGGAAGAATGCTGGCAAAGATTTCACCGCGCGGCCACAAGTTGGTCATGAACTCTTTTGAATGTTGGCAAAATAAATCCGCCTCTTGATATGAAAGATTGATGAAGCGCCGCCCCAAATATTCCCACAACAGCGTGCGGCTATCGGGCGTGACAGGCCCCATGAGTTCAGCCAAAATCCGCGGCGCAAACCACTTTTTATGCAGGCCAATAAAGTGGAAACGAATCAGCGACAACAGCGAGCCAAGTTTTTCCTTGTGGCCGCGGTAGCCCGGGGCCAAAATTAAACCGCCCACTTCGCTGGGACCACTTTCGTCGGTGCCAAACTCCAACGTGACATGGCTTTGACCCTGCTGCAAATCATTGGAATAAAAGTGGCGCTTCTTCACCTCCAGAAAAACATGCGGCCACCCCTTCCAACTAATGCACGAAATGGCGGCGCTGGTGCCAATCACGTTTCCAGTTTCGCTGTCCTCAAGCACAAACATAAATTGACGATGGCGCGCGTCGTCTTGGCGCTCGGCAAAACTTAAACGACTGCGGTTGATCTTGGTGGCGATGATGTCGCGGTCCGCCGGCAAATTAAGAAAGTGCACCATCTTGGCCAGCTTCAACAACGTTGGAAGATCTTCAAGTGTGGCTTGACGAATAAGAAACATTTATGCGCTCCGCTGCAGGGACTTTTCCAAAATTTCAAACACGGGATCAAAATCCGCGGGCGTCATCACGCCAATCGGCGGCAAGAATCGCAAATGGTGTGGACCATGCCCACACATGAACGCAATCACGCCATCTTCAAAAAGATGTTGCAACAGTTTGGCAATGCGATCCTTGTCGCCAGCAAAAGGCGTCAAGCGCATCATGCCGCCAACGCCACTGACAAAGTTCTTGCTTTCGCGGCCAAATGGTTTCTTCACCGCGGGAAAGAATTCGCCGCGGCGCTTGACCAAGTCATCCGCCTTAGCGCGAAACGCCGCGTGCAACTTGGCAATGCGCCCATTGGCGCCGTAATAGCCGCCATCGCGCAGGCGCGACAACATGGAAAGACCCGCGTGCAACGAGGTCACGCTAGCGCTGAAGGTGCCGCTTAAAAGTCCAGCCTTGGGATTCATGTCGGCGGTGTACAAGCACGCGCACGCCTGGCTGATTTTTCCAATCGACACCACGTCTATGAATTCTCCAAGCGCAAGCGCCTCAAAGGCGAACATGCTTTCGGTGCGGCCAAAGGTTTGAACCTCATCGTCCCACACTGGAATGCCCGCGGCCTTGCACGCCTGCATGAGCGCAACAAAAAATTCTCGCGGCGCCACATTGAAACCACCTTCGCCCTGCACAAGTTCAAACACAAAGCACGAGTGTTGCCCGGGATAGCGGCGAATGCACTCTTGCAAATGCCACAGCGCCATGTCGGTGCTGCGCTCGCCCAAGTCGGGATTGTAAAACGGAATGTAATCCACCAAAATATTTTGCGTGAGTCCTTGGCGGTATCCAGGCTCGTCGCCAATTTGGCTCATGGCCACGCTGCGTCCCATGAAGCAATCGCTGAAGGCGAGCACGCGCGGCGCGCCTTGGCGTTTTTGCTGGCACACTTTCAGCGCGGCCTCGTTGGCCATGCAACCGGAATTGGTGACAAAACAATGCGCCAGAGCGCTGGCGCGCGACGCCTCTTTGATCAGCAATTCCGCAAACGCAATGCTGTCCGCGTTAAATTGCAAATTGCCTTCCATCACCACATCGGCCAGCGCGGCCTGCAAGCACGCGCGCGTCACCTCGGCGTCGCCGCGTCCAAACATGTGCACGCCAATGCCATTGATCATGTCCCACTTCACGCTGCCATCGATTAATTCCACCAGCGCGCCACGACCGCGACCGCTACCGATGTAGGGGAAATATCCGCCGCGCGAGCGCACAACTTTGGCGCGCTCCATCCAAGCGTGCAATAGTTCGCCGCCACCCTGCGTGGCTGGCTTGGCGCCCGTCAACTCTTGCGCCGACGTCTGCATCTGATTTAAAATTTCATTGATGGCGCCGCGCACGTTGGCATTCTTTGCCAGCGGCGACAACAACTGCTCGTGCATTTCTTGGTGGCCGTGCGCGTCGACGGCTTCGTGCGTCGTCTTGCCTACATTCGCAGTCGGGTTCACAGGCGTCATTGCATAATCCTACCGAATGATATTTTCTTGTTGCGATTTTTTTTGCGCCTGTGCAATCCGAGCGGGAACCCACGCAAAATGCTCTTTCGTCAACACTTTCTCGCCACTCCATCTATACGCCATCAAGCGGCCACCGCGCGCCACGGAATAATCAACGCACGCAACATTGGGTGCCAATGGCTGCGGCTCATCGGCGGCTGGAATCCAGTAATGGCCAATGAATACCGGCGGCTCATCCGCGCCGTATCGCTGCGTGGCGCTTGCAACTCCAATTGGAAGCGCGTCCGCGCACACACCTTCGCGCTTTGGAAAACACAAGTCGGCGTAGGTCCGCGCTTGCCCATCGCCAAACCACTTTGCGCGAATCACTTTGCGCGCAAAACCTTCAGGGTCCGCAAGCGTGTGCCCATGTGGCAAGTCAATTTCTGGACCTTTCAAAATGCACTCCGTGGCGTCCGACAGCGGCGTGCCCCACACATGCGTGGCGCGGATAATTTCATCCGTGGCGGTCCAGGAATTTCCAAACGCATTCACAAGCACTTCTATTTGCGTGGCGTCCCAACACGCATGCACGCAGCGCAACCCTGCCAAATCAAGCCACCATGGAATGCCACGAAACCAATTCAACCACTCGGTCAACTCCGTTGCGGAAAGTTGCTCCAACGTTGCCTTGTGAATGCGCAGATTTTTTTCCGTGTGCGCGCGGCACCATTGATGCATGGCATCCGCTGAATTTTTCTGGTCGCGTGCGTTGTGAATGGGTGGCGCGTTGCTGCTTGAATGACCCGCGGTATTTCCAGTTGCATGACCAACTGCGCGATAAGAAGAATCATCGCTCACCTTTGGCGCCACGCGCAACGTGGCCCACGCCATGGCGTTCAATTCATGATTGCCAATCACGGCAAGCGCGCTCTTGCCTTGCACCATTGACCGCACAACTTCCAGAGTTTGTCGAATTTGCGGGCCGCGATCAATCCAATCACCAAGAAAAATAGCGGTACGAGTGGCATGGCGATACACGCCGGACTTCTTGGCGTAGCCCAATAGCTGCAGCAAATCCTCCAGTTCGTCGGCATGTCCATGCACATCGCCAATCACATCAAACATGGATTGCTCCACACTTCGTTTGCGCATTCGCAATCACATCGCAAAGCACATGAAACATGCGCTACTCCCACTCAATCGTGGCTGGCGGTTTGGTGCTGATGTCGTACACCACGCGGTTCACGCCGCGCACTTCGTTCACAATGCGGCTGGACACGCGCGCCAGAACTTCCCAAGGCAAGCGGCAGAAGTCCGCGGTCATGAAATCGCTGGATTCCACGGCGCGAATGCCCACCACGGAATCGTAGGTTCTGCCATCGCCCATCACGCCCACGCTGCGCACCGGCAACAACACCGCGAACACTTGGCTGGTGGTGCGATACAAATTCGCCGCGTGAATTTCCTCCAGCAAAATAAAATCGCACTCGCGCAAAAGCGCCAATCGCTCCTCGGTGACATCGCCAATAATGCGAACAGCAAGACCGGGCCCTGGAAACGGATGGCGCCACACCAACGCTGATGGAAGGCCAAGCACCTCGCCCAAACTGCGCACTTCGTCCTTGAATAAATCTTTCAGCGGCTCCACCAATTCAAAACCTAAATCCTCCGGAAGCCCGCCAACATTGTGGTGCAACTTAATGCTGGCCGCCGTGCCCGCGTGGCTTTGACCGCTCTCAATGCGGTCCGGATACAGCGTTCCTTGCGCCAGAAATTTCACGCCGCCGCGCACCTCCTTGGCGGCGCGTTGAAATAC
>CANJIC010000174.1 GCA_947474205.1 Planctomycetaceae bacterium
ATTTTGCGCGGTGAGGACATGGATGTCATAGAGATTGACGGCGCCAGCAACCGCGGCGTGGACGACGCGCGCGACTTGATTTCCAAGGCGGGCATTTTGCCGGCGCGCAGTCCCTACAAAATTTACATCATTGACGAAGTGCACATGCTTACCACGCCGGCCTTCAACGCGCTGTTGAAGACCATGGAGGAGCCGCCACCGCACGTGAAATTTATTTTGTGCACCACTGAGCCGCACAAAGTTCCCGCCACCATTCAAAGTCGTTGCCAGCGATTTGATTTCAAACCCATCGCCACGGCGCGTATTGCCCAACATTTGCGCAGCGTGATTGCGCAGGAAAAATTGCAGGCCGACGACGCCGCCATTCACTTGGTGGCAAAGCTTGGCAATGGCAGCATGCGCGACGCCTTGAGTTTGCTTGACCGTTTAATCGCCGCGGCCAATGGAAATATTTCAAACAAGATGGCGGAGGAAGTGTTGGGCTTGCCCGACGCCGGCTTGATCACCGCGGTCACATCTGCAGTCTCAAGTGGCGATGCCAAAGCGGGGCTTGAATCAGCTGCGGTATTGCTGGAATCTGGATGTCCCGTTGAGCAGGCGTTGGAATTTTTCGCGGCGCGCTGGCGCGACTTTTTGGTGCTGCGAACCTGCGGCAAAGACACGGAACTTGTGGATCTTTCGCCTGAAGCCCGAAGTCTGGCCGCGGATCAAGCCAAACAATTTGAGCCGCATGAGTTGGTGCACTTTGTGGCGGTGTGCGAAGCAGCGATCCGCTCCATGCGTGTCAGCAGCGCGCCGCGCACCATCTTTGACGCCACCATTGCGCGCCTGTGTTTGCACCGAGAATTTCAACGCATGGATGTTGCCGCAGCGCATTCGGCCCGGCCCATTGAGGGCGAAAAAAAAAAGCAACTTAGTCCAGTCGCCGTAGACGAACGCGTTGGCGTTGCGTCCATGCGCGCGCCAAGCGTTGCCGAGCCAACAAATCCTGAACACACTTTCGCGCCATCGCGTGGCGTTGCCGCGCCAATACATCTCGATCGATCTGTTGCGGCAGTGAATGACGCGCCGCCGCGTATTGCTGCTGCGCCATCACACAACGCCACAACGCACAACGGTGAAAAAAATCTCGTCACCACCGCGCTTGAAGCGTGGCAACGCGTCGCGGCCATTGCCACAAGCACTCCAGAGCGCGTGCTTGCGGAATCATTTGTTCCCATTTCCATGCGCGATCGTCAACTGACTTTGCGCGCATGCGAAAGCGCAGGTGGCGCCGCCAACTACGCCGCGCGCAAAAGTGAAATGTTGCAATCTATGGTGACGCGCGCGCTTGGACCCGGTTGGAAATTGCAATTTGAAACCACCACGCAAGCGCAGCCGCAAGCCGTTGCACCCATGCACGGGCTGGATAAAGATCTTGTGCAAATGCCAATGATTCAGGCTGCAATGGAGGCTTTTGACGCCATCATTGTCAAGGTTGAGCAACCAAGCGCGCGCCTGGTCCATGACAATCCGCCAAACGATGTGGCGCAGGCGTAGCATTAAACCATGTCCATTCACCGCATGAATTCCGCGCAACCAGAACCAGTCACGCGGCTGGTTCATGAGTTGTCGCAATTGCCCGGCGTGGGTCGTCGCACAGCGGAGCGTTTGGCTTTTCATTTGCTTAAATCCGACACGGATACAGCCATGCGTTTGTCCAAGGCCATCTCGGATGTGAAGACCGACGTACGCCACTGCGGTGTGTGTTGGAATTTGACCGACGACGATCCGTGCGCAATTTGTTGCGACGCACGCCGCGACGCGTCCATGGTGATGGTGGTTGAGCAACCAAAAGATTTATGGAACTTGGAGCAGACCGGAATGTTTCACGGCGTCTACCACATTTTAATGGGGCGACTTTCTCCGCTTGAGGGCGTTGGCGCCGACAGTTTAACGGTGAATGATTTGCTGCGGCGAATTTCGGACCCAACAAAAAACGCGCAAGGTGTCAAAGTGACAGAAGTTATTTTGGCGCTGAACCCCGATATGGAAGGCGATAGTACCGGCCTGTTTTTAGCGGATCCGCTGCAGTCTTTGGGGGTAAATGTCACTAGGCTTGCGCGTGGTTTGCCCGCGGGAAGCCAGATTGAATTCGCCAATCGCGCCGCTTTGGCAGACGCCATTGCGGGTCGACGGCGCATGAGTTGACTTGCGATTGCGCTGCAAGTTTGCGCTGAGTTTGCGCAACCATTCAACTATTTTTTGCGGGTTCCCCCGTAGTATGTGGGCATGCGTTTTGATCTCTCACAAAAACTTCGCACCTCACAGCAACTGCGCTTGGCGCCGCGGCTTATTCAAAGCATGGAGGTGTTGCAAATGCCATTGGCGCAATTGCAAGAGCGAGTGGAGCAGGAGCTTGAGCGCAATGTGGCCATTGAGCAAGTGGAGCCCGAAGCCAGCGATGAGGACGGTGCGCAACCGCAAGAACAAGTGGAGCAGGAAATTCCGGAGAAGCCGCTTCAAAGTGGCGAGGCCGCCGAGACCGGCGCGGCGTTTGAACGCGCGCGTGAGTTTGAACGCGATTACGGCGAGGGCGCGCAACCCACCACGCGCCACTTGGATGGCGAGCGAGATGCGAAGTATGAAATGCTGGCGCAAACCGCGGCGCGGCGCGAGCCACTAAGCGAGCAACTGCGCCATCAATGGAGCATGATTGAAACCGACGCGGCCACGCTGCTTGCGGGCACAACTATTCTTGATTTTGTGGACGATGATGGCTTGCTTTCCGCGGATATAGAGGCCATTGCCGCGCATAGCGCCAAGCAAGATAGCGCCGTGACCGAGCAGGAATTGCTGCGCGTGTTGCCCTTGTTGCAGCAGTGGCTTGAACCAGCGGGAGTTGCGGCGCGCGATGTGCAGGAAAGTTTGCTGATTCAAATTGACGCCAAGTTGGATTCGCAGCGATGGAATGAGCGGCCAAGTGAGCAAGATGAAATTGCCTGGCGCGACGCGCGCATTTTGGTGAAGGACCACTATGAGGATTTTCTGGAGAACCGTCTTCCAAAAATCGCGGCTCGCAGCGGCTTGAATGTGGATCGAATTGAAGCCGCCAAGGAGCGCTTGCGCTGCTTGACTATTTCGCCTGGCCGCGACTTGACCGATGAAACCGAGCGGCCAATTGTTCCGGATGTCATGGTTGAATTTGACGCGGAACAAGACCGCTATGTCGCGGCGATTTGCGATGGCTCCGTGCCGCCGCTGCGTGTAAGTCCGCGCTATTCGCTGATGGTTGAGCAAGAGTCCACCGACGCCGCCACAAAAAAGTTTGTGCAGGATGGAATGCGCTCCGCCAGTTGGCTGATTGACGCCATCACCCAGCGCAAGAACACGCTTTTGAAAGTGGTGGAGATTGTGCTTGAAAAGCAGCGCGAATGGTTCGATGAAGGCTCCGGACATTTGCGTCCGCTTCCAATGATGGATGTCGCCGACCGCATTGGCGTGCATGTGGCCACGGTCAGCCGCGCCGTGGCGGGCAAATGGATGCAGACTCCGCGTGGCCTGGTTGAGTTACGAAAGTTTTTCACCGGCGGCACCGAAAATGCCGACGGCGAAAGCGTAAGTTGGGAAGCCGTGCGCACCGTGTTGCAGGAAATTGTGGACGCCGAGGACAAGACGCGGCCGCTTTCGGATGAAGCCATCACCACGCAGTTGCGCGAGCGCGGCATTACTATTGCGCGCCGCACCGTGGTGAAGTACCGCGAGCAAATGGGAATTCAACCGGCGCGCCGACGCCGCCGACACACCGATGGAGAACACGCGTGAGCCAATCACTTGCGCAACCCGCCACCAAACTTTTAGATCAGTGGGGGCCAAGCATGTGCGCGGCTATTTCGCCCACGTCCACCATGTCGCCCATGTCCCACAGCGAAGCCGCCGCGTGGTGCGCGCAACTGACCCACGCGCGCAGCGAAAATTTTTCCGTGCTCAGTTCATTGCTGCCGGAAAAATCACACGCTGACTTCGCGGCCATTTACGCCTTCTGTCGCTGGGCCGACGATTTGGGCGACGAAGCGCAAAGCCCCGAGCAAGCGCTTGAACTTCTGGCGTGGTGGCGCGATGAATTGCGCCAGTGCTATCACGGCGCGGCGAAGCATCCAATTTTTATCGCGCTCAAGCCAGTGATCGCGCGCCATGAGTTGCCAGAAAATCTTTTTGACCAACTTATTCAAGCCTTTGAATGGGATAATCGTCAAAATCGCTGGGAATCATTGGAGGAATTGACGCGCTACTGCGCGCTCAGCGCCAATCCCGTGGGGCGTTTGGTGCTGGCTGTGCTGGGTGAGCCGCGCGACGAAAGCCTTGCGCAACTTTCAGATTGCACATGCACCGCGTTGCAATTGGTCAATCACTGGCAAGACGTCAAGCGCGATTTGTTGCAGCGCGACCGTGTGTATTTGCCGCGCGACGCGTGGCGCGACATTCCAGATTTTGAGTCGCGCTTATTGATCACGGCGCGTCGTGGTTGGGCGGCGGACTTGGATTTTCTGCCGGCCTATCGCGACATGTTGAGCACGTTGTGCGACCATACCGAGAAACTTTTTGATCAGGGCCACGCGCTGCTGCGCTCGCTGTCACCAACTTCGCGGCCCGTTGTTGGCCTGTTCAGCGACGGCGGTCGCGGTGTGTTGAAACACATTCGTCAATGGGATTTTGAAACTTGCATTCGCCGACCCAACATGAGCCGC
>CANJIC010000175.1 GCA_947474205.1 Planctomycetaceae bacterium
TACTCGGCGTCCTTCTGTGGATCGAGCGTGCCAATGGTGTTGGTTCCCTTGAACATCATGTGCTCAAAGAAGTGGCTGATGCCAGTGATGCCAGGTCGCTCATTCACCGAGCCGACTTTGGCCAACCAACCCGCGGCGATGACATTGGGTTGATCGGTGCGCGGAATTAAAAGGAATTTCATGCCGTTGGGCAGCGTGAATTCCTGCACGTCCACTTGTTGTGCCGAAGCGGTGGAGGCGGCCAAAAGAAGTGACGCAAGAACAAGGAGTTGTTTCATGAAATGGTCCTCACTGAAAGTGATGAAATGTTGAACAAGATCTGCACGCCGAAATTGGCGGATTTGGATGATATACGGACTTTCAACTTGCCAAATTGCAATTTCCTGCAAAAGATTCTTGGACAGAGCGCGTTGCGGGGGTACTCTTACTACATGCTCAAGACCCAAATAATGGTGGTGATATTCATCGTTCTTGGATGGGTCGCTTCGGCGTCCGCCCAAGTACGAGTTATGCACTTCAACATCGCCGGCTATCAAGGTGACGATGCGGCAATAAAAGCTGTTCTTGCCGCCATGCATGCCGACAACAAAATGGGTTGGGCGCAGCCAGTTGATATTTTTCTTTTCAACGAAGTCACTACGACCGCATTGCCAAAAATTCTTTCCGCAGTCAATGCAGCGACTCCAGTTGGTACGACCTATGCGCAAGGAACCTACACCTCCGCAAGTGGTGAAACTTCCGCTTCAGGTGCGCAGGCCATGTTCTATCGCTCCGACACGCTGACGGAAATCACAAGTGGTCACGCTGATATTTTTACCGGCGCAAGTCGCTACTGCGATCGCTGGCAGATGCAACTGAAGGGCTACACATCGGTGTTGTCAAAATTTTATGTCTATGGCGCGCATTTGAAAGCCAGCACTGGCAGTTCCAATGAAGAATTGCGCCGCACTGGCATGGTGGCCATACGCGCCAACGCCGACGCGCTTGGTGCGGGAGTGCCTTGCATCTACACCGGCGATTTTAATTTTTACGACAATACTGAAACTGGATACGTGGCCCTGATCGCCGCAGGCAATGGTCAAGGCGTTGATCCATATGGAAATGGAAATTGGACCGGTTCAACAAATGCGTGGAAGCAAACGCAAGCCCCGATGATCAATGGATATAACGGAATGGTGGGCGGCGGTTTGAATGATCGATTTGATTTTATTGTTCCCAGTCTTGGCGCCGCAGATGGTCGCGGCATTTCAGCCATGACCAGCACCATGCGCGTGCCTGGCAATGACGGCAATCATTACAACATCGACATCAACGCAGGAAATAACACGTATTACTCCCCAGATATCACTCGTTCCAACATTCTCGCGGACAATTTGGGAATGGCAAGCGATCACATTGCGCAACTGATGGAATTTCAAGTGCCAGCCAAAATGTCCGCGTCTTTGGTGAGTGCACCAACCCGCGTGATTAAGAGTGCGCTGGCCTCTATCGAAGTGAAAGTGCAAAATGTGGCGCCGTATTACAACAGCACTGGTGTGGAGCCGCTTGCCTTTGCAGTGGCGTGCACCGGCAGCGTCACTGGAACCGCCTCTGGAACTGGTCCCTTGTCGCCAAGTTCAATCAGTAAATTTGTCACGCTGAATACTTCAGTTGTTGGAACAGCCACGGGTTCTGTGAATGTCACCAGCACCAATGAGGGCGTTGAGACTCCGTCCATTGCGCTGCCAGTTTCCGCGCAAGTGGTTCGTTCAAGCAATCCAACATTGGATCCAAGCGCGGATGCGGACAGCGTGACGTTGCCCATTGATACGACACCCGATCTTGGTTCCGTGACCGTTGACGCGGGCGTGCGCAATTATTTGTACGACAGCAGTCAAGCCAAGTTGGATATTGACAGCGTTTCATTCACGGGCACCGCGGCCAGCCGACTTTCACTTGCAAGCGGTCTTGGCGCTGGCTTGACCACTGGCACGCGAACGCTTCGCTTTGCATTCAACACAACGGGTCTCACGCCTGGTTCCTACGCGGCCGTTGCCACCGTGCGCACAAGCGATGAGGACATTCTGGGCGCGGCCTCGCGCAACATCACGGTCAACTTCGACATTGTTGTTGGTTCCGGCATCTTTGGCGATGTGAATGGCGACAACATGGTCGACTCGGGCGATGTCAGCATCATTCTGCTGGATTTTGGCGCTTGCTCTGGGTGCATAACGGATCTTGATCAAAGCGGGGATGTGGATTCTGGCGATGTCGCCTTGGCGCTGCTGTCGCTTACATAAAAATAAAGAAGAACCACGGTTGTTGGTGTGCTTGAAAGCTGCGCCACATTTGTTTTTGCGTGGCGTATTGGCGCGGCGCTAAACACAATCTGAACACAAACTAAAATTATTTATGACGCAATCTTTACGGTTGACGTTGATTTTGGATGCACAATTCTTTGATCGCCCAACCTTTGGGTGAAGCTCGAAACATCAAAGGATCATCTATGAAAATTTCACACATCGTTCTTGCGCTCTCCGTAAGTTTCGCCTCGCACGTCTTTGCGGGCGGTTTAATTATGAACGAGTACAACGCAGTTGGTTCCACCAAGTATCTCACCGAGGTGATTGGTGATCCCAGCAAGGGCGTTGACTCGTACTTTGGAAGAGTGCTTGGCAATGGCGGCAATTGGGTTGAGTTCATTGTGACGCAAGATCATGTGGATCTCCGCGGGTACAAGTTGCGATGGGCGGAGACTTTAAACACCGCGACCAATGGAATGGATCTGTGGTACGGCAACAGCGCAGTTGAGCAAGGCATTGTGACTTTCTCCAACAACGCAGTTTGGAGCGACATGCGCGCTGGCACCATTCTTACTGTGTGCGAGTTTGACGCGTCCAACACCGCCGGCGCCAAGAATGACGACTTCACATTTGATCCATGCAACGGCGACTGGTGGATCAACGCCCACACCTTTAACAATCCGACGTACTTCACAACAACTACCAACAAAACCCTTGATGTTCCAGGCAATTTCAGTGTGGGTAACAACGGCTGGCTCATGGAAATACGCGACAAGAATAATGGTCTTGTGACGGCGGCTTGTGGCGAAGGCGGCGCGTTGTACGGCGGCAGTGGCGTAAGCAGCACGGAGGTTTGCAAGTTGGAAGCCCAAGCTTCCGCTGATATCACCAACGCGTTGTTTGATGACGGCGACAACTCCTCATTTGGCTCACCTAATTCTTGGAAGGATGCGATCTTTGTGACCTGCAAGGTGCATCAGGATTTCACCACGATGCGCGCCCCAGTCATGGCCGAGTGCGCTTCATGCACACCAATTTTCTTGAATGAATACAACGCCGTCATGTCCACTGGTTACTTGAACGGCGGCACCGCAACTGTTGATGCCAATGGTGGCACATCTGTTGACACGCACTTTGGCCGCGTGCTTGCCAACGGCGGCAACTGGATGGAGTTGGTCGTGGTGGCGGACAATTTGGATTTGCGTGGTTGGACCCTTGCGTGGCGTGAAGTTGTTGTTGGTGGAACTTCGGGAACAATCACTTTTGGTGATGCAAGCGGACTCGCCGCGATTCCATCAGGAACAATTCTGACCATCATCGAACGCAATGCGGCGGCTGGTGGAATGAACACTGATCTCACGGTGAACATTGCAGGCGGCGATCGCTGGATGAACATTTACAGTGGCGACACCAATGTGATCGCGGCCACCACAAGCACCAAACCCGCCGCAGGATTTGGCTCATTTTCAACTAGCAACGATGAGTGGGAACTCACCATCAAAGACGCAAGTGGAGCAGTTGTCGCCGGTCCATTTGGTGAAGGCTCCGTGGGATATTTCCTAGGCAGCGTGGGCACGGATGACGTGTGTCGACTGGAAGAAAATCCAAGCACGCATATTTCGCAAGTCAGCGACTTTGATGACACCGCGCGCTTCAGCACTTTCGGCGCGCCAAATCAATGGGCGCATTGCCCCGATGACAGCGTTGTGATTTCACAAGATTTCTCGGCGCTTGGCGATGGCGTGTGTCAAATTTCCTCTGTTTGCTACGGCGATCTTGACGGATCTGGTGAAGTTGACTCAGGCGACGTGGCCTTGGCTCTTCTTGACTCAGGTGCTTGCCCAGGTTGTCCAGGTGATCTTGACGAATCAGGTGAAATTGACTCAGGCGACGTTGCCCTGATTCTCTTGAGTGCTGGTGCTTGCCAATGAAAAAAAATATCGCAATAGATGTTAAAAACATAAAGGCGGCGTTCACATTGATTGAGTTGTTAGTTGTCATCGCCATCGTCGCGCTGCTGCTTGGCTTACTCGTTCCAAGTTTAAATCACGTGCGCTCTCGCGCCAAGGAAATGGCCAGCCAGAGCAACATGAAGCAATGGGGCATTGGATTTGTCAACTACGCCATGGAGCGCAAAGGCATGTTGCCTTGGGAAGGCGAGAAAGACGCCAATCAAATGCCGCGTAATTTGGCTGATAATCAGCGTTATTGGGCTAATGTTGCGCCGCCGTATGTGGATCAGCCAGCCTATGCGGATCTTGCGGCGCAAGATGCTTCTGTTCCCGTGCCGCCCGCTAGCGGATCTATTTTTATTGATCCATCAGCGCAACAACCGGCGGCGTTCAGCAGTGGGCAAAGTAATTTCACGGGTTGGACAATTCCAAATTCCAAGTTGAAGTTTTTCTTTTGCTATGTTCCA
>CANJIC010000176.1 GCA_947474205.1 Planctomycetaceae bacterium
GCGCGTTCGTTCAACTGGCCATACGGACGCGTGTCCAAGTAGCCATTGCGCGGACCTTCATGCGGATCAAGTTGCGTGTCCTTGGCGTGCACGTGAAAAAGTAAACCAGCCTCACCAAGATCGCGCGCGGCAAGAACGGGATCAATGCCCTGCCAAAATAAATGTGAGGGATCAAGGTTCACGCCCAAGCGGCACTTGCCCTTCACGCCCGACGCCTTCATGGCGGCGCGCGCAAGTTTGATCATGGTGTGCGAGTTGTATACGCAGAAACCTGGATGCGGCTCCAGTGCGGTGCGAACATCAAACTTGGCGCAATACTTTATGGCGCGCGCCCAATACGGCACAAGAACTTTGTTCCATTGATAGTCCAGAATTTGTAGGAAGTCGCCGGGCCACGGACATGTCACCCAGTTGGGAGTGATGTCGCGCGCGCTGCCGCCAGGGCAACCGCTGAAGGTGATGACAATGTCGGTGCCAAGTTTGGGCGCAAGTTGCACGGCGATTTCCCACGCGTTGTGGTGGTCGCGCGCAATTTTCTTGTCGGGGTGAATTGGATTTCCGTGCACGGAAAGCGCGCTTAGTGTGAGACCGAACTCGCGCAAAATACCTTTGATGCGGTCTTGCTCTTTGGCGCTGGAGAGAACTTTCTTGGCGTCAAAAAAACCTTTGCCGGGATAGGCGCCTGCGGGCAACTCGATTGCATCAAGGCCGTGCTCCGCTAGAAATTGACAGACTTTTTCAAGAGGTCGGCCGGTGAATAACGCGCTCATGACTCCTAATTTCATAGTGGTTCTCCTGCGGGAACGCTACACGAAATGCGGCGCGGTTGAGATTGCGATGTGAGAGGCGGCGGAATTATTCACTGAAGTTGCTGCGCATAGGGCGGTTGGCATGCGCGCAAATACATGTCAGAATGCTTGCCCACATGTTTCCTTGCATCTTTTTATGTTTCATGATGGCGCAAGACGCTGGCGCGAAAAATGCGCCGCCAACTGCGCCGCCAACTTCGGTGCCAACTTCGGTGCCAACTTCGGTGCCAACTTCGCCGCCAACTTCGGTGCCAACTTCGGTGCCAACTTCGGCGCAAACCGCGCCGCCAACTGCGCCGAAATCTAGCGCAAGCGACAACGCGACAACCACTTCACAAAGCGCCACGCCGCCCACCACAGACTCAGCGCCCTTGGTTAATCCTAAACCTACAAGAAAGACCACATCTTCTAATAGCGCGGACTCATCCATGCCAGAGTCGCCGCCGGTGGCCACGCCAACACCGCGTCGAGTGCGCGTGTTGATTGATCGCTTTAAGGAAAGCGGCGGCACGATTGTGCGCGAGGATGATTCGGTGCTGATTATTCGCACGCCTGAAGGCGTTGAGAAATCATTTGAGAAGTCGCTGCTGCTTGGAGTTTTTCCTGTGCTTGACGCGCCCGAAGGCACGCCCGTGGTTATTCAATTTCGCGATGGCCGACGAGTGAAGGGAGAATTAATCAAGGATGATTTGAATCAAGCACAAGTGCGCATTAACAATATTGAATTCACTTTGAAGCGGGAAATTTTTTGGGCTTTGGAACTTGACCCTTCATTTGAAGAGCTACTGGCTCAACTTCGCGCCAACATTCAGCCCACAAACTGGCAGCAACGGGTGCAATTGGCGCGCTGGATGCTGCGGCAAAATCAGCCGTTGGCCGCCAAGATTGAACTCACTGAAATTCTGCGCTCGTACGATTCTCAGGAGGTCCACGACTTATTGAGCCGAGCCGATGCGCTTCTTGTTGCACAGGCCAAAGAACAAGCGAACAACCCCGCCCACAAAAAGCCAACCTCGGATTCAACCAAACCCAACATGGATCAACCCGCGCTTCCAACGCAGCGACTCAGTCCCGATGATGTGAACATGATCAAGTTGTTGGAAGTGAATTTGGAGCGACCACCGCGCATGCAGGCGGAACCCGACCTGGCTAAAAAAATAATCACCCGCTACTCCACCAGCGATTTGTTGCCCGCCGATCCAGATGCGCGCAAAGCCATGGAAACATGGAGCGCAGAGCAACTTTTACAATTGCTCTTTGCTCTTAAGGCGCGCGACCTGTATCAAGAAATCAAAGTCGAGTCCGAGCCCATGCCACTTGAATTATTTCACCGACGTGTGCACGACAACTGGCTGATTCCCAACTGCGCAACCAGCCGCTGTCACGGCGGGACAAACGCTGGAAATTTTTTCTTGTTCGCCTCGGACTATCGCGTCGAGCGCACGCGCTACACCAACTTGCTCATTTTATTGCGCTCACCTCAACGCGAGGGCAAGCCGCCAATGATTGACTTCCAGCATCCAGACCAATCGCTTTTAATTCAGTACTCGCGTCCGCGCGTGGACGCTAAATTTCCCCACCCCGATGTTCCAGGATGGAAGCCCATTTTGCTTTCCAACAACAATTCATTGATGAATGACGCTCTTCTGTGGATTCGCTCCATGCACCAACCACCCTCCGAATACCCTATCGATTACAGCCTGCCAACCTGGCCCAATTCCAATGGGAATGGCGTGGTCCATCAACCCGATCGCTGACATATTCTTGGTTAGAATCACCCAATGAAATTTCTCGCTCCACGTCGTCACCATGCTTTGCTTTGTGTTGCAACTCTTGCGTTTGCATTGATGGGCTCAAGCCTGAGTGGATGCATGGATGATGCCACGTTGGCGCAACGGCAAGCCGATAAGAAAATAAATGACACAATGGTGGCCGGTCAAAAAGCCATGGCTGAAGTTTCAACCATGGATCCCGAAGTCAATCGAACTTGTGCTCAATCATTGCGCACCATCGCCGCGTCGGGCACTGTTGCCTCAGGCGCATCGTCAAGCCAAAAAGCCGCAATGTCGCTGATCGCCTCTCAATTATATATGCAAGCGGCGTTGCTGGACGCAGCCATGATTGAACCCCTTGTTCAAGTTCAACGAAATGAGGCCGACAACGTGATTTTGTTCGGCAGCTTGAGCAAGCAATTTAAATTATTGGCAAAGACCTCCATACAAGAAGTGCCGGCTGAGTCGCGTGACATTTTGAAGAAAGACTTTGACGCCAGCGCCCAGACCATTGCGGTGCTCACGGCTCAAACTGAGAAACTGAAAGTGATTATTGACGAAGCGAAAAGCAACATAGCCAAGCACGAGCGCGACGCGATGCAACTTGAAAAACAGGCGAGCGCCCTGCAGCAAAAAGCCGCGACCGCGGGGCCAATTGACGGATTTAAATTGACCGTCGAATCGCAGAACACCTTGAACAATTCGCGCAAACTTCATAGCCAATCCGCGAATATTGATTTAAACACGCAGAACGCCGAGTTGGACAATCGCATTTCAGCCAAATCCAAAGACGCGTATCAATCCAGCCTTGATCGCAACACAGCGGGCGTGGCAGCGCTTGAAGCAATTGACGCTGAGCATAAAGCTTCGGTGAAAGAGCTTGAGATTTTGGCGCAACGCTATTACGACGCGGCAATCACGGCGGCCACTTCCCTGCGCGCTTGTGACGAAAAATTAAATCCGTTGTATGACGCCGCGATCGAAAGTTTGGAGAAGGCGGCAAGTTTGGCGCAACAAGGAACAAGTGGTGGCGGGGAAATGGCCAAAGGCGCTAAGAACGCGTTGATCTCCGCCAACCTGTCGTTGGCGGCAATGCTCGAACATCGCGCCGGAGGAAGTGCGCTGCAAATTTCTGGTTACGCAGCAGCAGCAAATCTGGATGACGCCGGCTCATGGAGCAAGGATGCCGCTGCGGCCCAAACTATTCGCTTGGCCACAACTGCCAAAGCCGTTGAAGCTTTTGAGTCGGTGCTGAGTGGACTTCCCGAAGGTGGTGGCGATGACAATGCCATGAAGTTTCGAAAAGGTATTGAGCTAGCAAAGGCGAATTACTCTGGAACAAAACCTCCAAGTGATGCGGCGGACCCTGTCAAGAGTGACGCCGATTCTTCCACACCGCCTCAATCGCCAGCCGTCGATGGCGTTAAAAACGATGGAAAAGATGCTGAAAATGATGCGCCAGACAGCGCAAAAATAGATGCCGCAAAGGCGCAAGACCCAGCGAGTGATCCTGGAAATTCTCCGCCCGCGGATCCGCCAGCGACTGATCCTGGAAATTCTCCGCCAGCTGATCCGCCTGCGACTGATCCTGGAAATTCTCCGCCCGCTGATCCGCCTGCGACTGATCCTGGAAATTCTCCACCAGCTGATCCACCAGCGACTGATCCTGGAAATTCTCCGCCCGCTGATCCGCCTGCGACTGATCCTGGAAATTCTCCACCAGCTGATCCGCCAGCGACTGATCCTGGAAATTCTCCGCCAGCTGATCCACCAACTGATCCACCAGCCGCGCCTCCAGCGTAAACGTGTACGCATGATCCATCACGCGCAATCACGCGCGCCGCATTGTTTGCAATTTATATTTTAAGTTGCGAGTGCGATCGTAAAAGTTGTTTTGATTTTTCGCGCAGCCACACATCTTCGGTCGCGTCTGATTGCAAGTGCGTGAGCGCGGCCACAAGTTGCGGCGACCACGACTGCGCACGCGTGCCCGACACGATCAATAACGCGTTGCGTTTCCACATGGACAGCTTGGCGCGCAGCAACGC
>CANJIC010000177.1 GCA_947474205.1 Planctomycetaceae bacterium
CGGGCTATCCCGATTGTCGTCCAGAATTTATAGAGGCCTTTGAGCGTCTTGCCAATGTCGCAACCCGCGATGGCGTGCAAGCCGCCGCGGCGGGGCAGGCGTGGTTTCAAGTGCACGCGCCGCTGCTGCGCATGACCAAGGCGCAAATTGTGTTGCTAGGAAAAAAACTTGGCGTTGATTTTGCGCTGACAACCAGTTGCTACGACCCAGGCGCAAACGCAAAGCCGTGTGGTCTGTGCGATTCATGCCGCTTGCGCGCAAAAGGTTTTGCGGAAGCGGCCGTGATTGATCCACGCGTTTTGTAAAGCTTGCGCGCGTCACATGCGGTTGAAAATTTTATTTTTATAAAAAATCCGCGCGTTTGAATTCCAAATTTTTCACTTCAAACCCGCTCTAAAAGTTGGCGTTTCAATTCCAAAATTTCCACTTCAAGCGCGCTCTGAAAGTTGGCGTTTAAATATCCAAATTTATATATCCAAGTTTTTCACTTCAAGCGCGTGCTTCTCAATGTAGTTGCGCCGCTGTTCAACATCCTCGCCCATGAGAATGGAGAAAAGATTGTCGGCGTTGCTAGCCTGATCCCATGTCACCTTCAGCAGCGTGCGCCGCGCCGGATCCATGGTGGTGTCCCACAGTTGAATGGCTTCCATTTCGCCCAGACCCTTGAAGCGTTTCACTTCAATGCCGCGGCGACCAACTTCATGCAATTTCTGCAGGATTGAAGGGATATTTGCCACTTCAACCATTTCCGTTTCCTTGGATTTCTCGTTCTGCACAAGCCAGCCATAGCGCGTGGGCAAGCGCTCGCCGGTCACGCCTTCTTCTTGCACAAGCGTCCAATGGTTCATATCCATGCCGGACTTTTCCAGCGACTCAAAAATCTTGTCGATCTCGCGGTTCTCATGCAGCGGTCGAAGCGTGGCCAACTTGGCCAAGTCCTCGCCTTCGGTGCTTGCGCCAACCGCGATCAACTTTAGTTTTTGGTTAGCCAACTCCGCCATGGCGTCAGCCTCGCGGTGAAACAGCGCGTCGTGGCCGCGCCACGCAAGAATGAAACTTGGCAAACGATTCTTGCCCTCAGGATCTTTGGCGCGCGTCTCAAGCAGGCGCGCAAATTGCAGGCCGCGATATTGACTGACCAGGCATAATTCTTCCAAGCGCGTCAACTCGCGGATCACGCGTTTCAGCGCATCGCCATCAATGCGGCTGGTTTCCTTGCCCTTGGCGTCGCGAATAATCAGCGCCGCGTTGCTGCGCATGGCCAAACTCACAAGCACTTCATTCATGCGGTGGTCGTTCAACACATATTCAACACTCTTGCCGCGCGCCACTTGATACAGCGGCGGCTGCGCGATGTAAATTCTTCCTAGGCGCACCAACTCCGGAATTTGCCTGAAGAAAAATGTGAGCAAAAGCGTGCGAATATGGCTTCCGTCCACATCGGCGTCCGTCATGATGATGATGCGCCCGTAGCGAATTTTAGACGCGTCAAAGTCCTCGCGAATGCCGCATTGCAGCGCCTGAATCAACGTGCGAATTTCCTCAAAGCCCAGCACCTTATCCAAGCGCGCCTTCTCCACATTGAGCAACTTTCCACGCAGCGGAAGAATGGCCTGCAACACGTGATCGCGCCCACCCTTGGCGCTTCCACCGGCGGAGTCACCTTCAACGATGAACAACTCGGTGCGTTCCACATCATTGCTTGAACAATCGGACAACTTGTGCGGCATGCCGCCAGAATCAAGCGCGCCCTTGCGCTTGATCAAATCGCGCGCCTTGCGCGCAGCTTCGCGCGCCTCGGCCGCCAACTTCGCGCGGTTCACAATCACTTTTGCTTCGGCGGGATTCTCCTCAAGCCACGCGCCGAGTTGCTCGGTCACCGCTGCGCTGACAAAAGTTTCCACTTCTGGATTCAACAATTTTTCCTTGGTCTGATTGTTGAACGTTGGATTTGGCAACTTCACGCTCACCACGGCGGTCAAGCCTTCGCGCAAATCCTCGCCGGTTGGAATGAAATCTTTTTCCTTGAACAAGCCCATGCGCCGACCATAATTATTGATCACGGTGGTGAGCGATTTTCGAAACGCCGTGACATGCGTGCCGCCGTCACGGTTGGGAATATTGTTGCCAAATGCCAGCAAAATCTCGGGTATTCCATCGGTGTATTGCAGCGCCAACTCGCAACTCATTCCACTTTCAGCGTCCTCGCGGCGCACCACCATCACTGAACTCATGGTGGTCTTTGTGGTGTTGATGAACTTCACATATCCGCCAATGCCAGTTCCGTCGTGGAATGTTTCATCGCGTTGTTGGCCTTGCCCATCAACGCGCTCATCGATCAAGCGAATGTGAACGCCAGGATTTAGGAACGCCAACTCGCGCAGGCGATGTTGCAAAAGTTCGTAGCGCAATGTTGTGTCAGGAAAAATAGTTGGATCTGGCTTGAACGAAATGCGCGTGCCCGTGCGGCCACCAGTTCGCTTTTCCACCAAATGCAGCGGCTCCGCCAATTCGCCGCGCGCGAAAGTAATTTTATAAAGACCAATGTCTTTGGAGACTTCAACTTCCGTCCACTCGCTCAATGCGTTCACGCACTTCACGCCCACGCCGTGCAAGCCGCCGGAAACTTTGTACGCGCCGCTGTCAAACTTTCCGCCCGCGTGAACCTCCGTCAAAATCACTTCCACCGCGGGACGACCATTGATTGCGGGATTCTCATGCTTCATCGCGTCCACGGGCATGCCGCGGCCGTCATCGCCAACAGTGCAACTGCCGTCCACGCTCAGCAGCACGGTGACATTGCTTGCGTAGCCCGCCATGGCCTCATCGATTGCATTGTCCACGCACTCGTACACCAAATGATGCAGGCCTTCCAAGCCCGTGCCGCCCACATACATGCCAGGTCGCTTGCGAATAGCGTCAAGCCCCTCAAGCACTTGAATGGAATCGGAGTTGTAGGAGCCGTTGGCGGCGTCTGAAATTGTTGGCGTCTTGTCTTGTTTGGTCATACTTGGCACGATGAAAAAGGCTTTCATTTGCACGTAAAGCGCGACACGTGTCGGAGGAAAAATTTCACCCGCAACGCCGTCTTTTTTGTGATGGTTTATTCTACGCTAAACGCCACTTGAAGGTGAGAAAATCGGCGGTTTTTCTTGTC
Source organism: Planctomycetaceae bacterium (assembly GCA_947474205.1). The sequence goes on from CANJIC010000177.1 coordinate 3,158, forward strand.
ATACTGCGATGTTTTTTATTCAAAAAATCTTGATAAAAACTTGAGAAATTTTACAAAAGCCCGTCCTGTAAACGCGTTCTTTTTCGCCATCATTTCGCCTAAAATTTCCACTCCACTTCCACGAATACAAGTTTGTTGCGTAAAGTCTGTTGCCTTTATTTACTTTCGACCGATTGAAAGCAAGCAATTCTTATGAGCGACCACGCCAATAATTCAGCGCCTACAAATCCAGCTCGTCCAAACGAGCAAGTTTGCGCGCCTGAATCAGCGATTAAAAATCGCCGCGGCTTTCTGTCGCTTGCCTTGCTCTTTGCCGCAGGTTGCGTGTCCAACAACAAGTCCGCGCGCATGCCCGACCCCGTGTGGCCCGACCTGAAAGATGCCACGCCAACCACCACCAATCCAAAACCCGCAATTGCCACGGTGAAAACGCCTAAATCCAAAGATCTGGCCTTTATCATTGACCGCGATAGTTGGTGCCCAAGTTCTGGTTCCCCATCGGTGCCGCTGCTCAATCCCATGCTTCCGGTGAAATACATCACCGTGCATCACGACGGAATGAGTCCGTTTCTTGCCAAGGATGAGCGCTCAAGCGCCTCGCGCGTGGAACTTATTCGCACGGGTCATCGCGGCAAGGGTTGGGGCGACATTGGCTATCACTATGTGGTTGATCGTGGTGGCCGCGTATGGGAAGGCCGCGACATGAAATATCAGGGCGCCCACGTGAAAGAGTGCAACGAAAATAATTTAGGCATTTGCTGCCTTGGCAATTTTGACGAGCAAAGCCCCAGCGATGAGCAAGTTGCGGCGCTAGAAAAACTGCTGAATGTCTTGATGAACAAATACGGCGTCTCCGTTTCGCGCGTGAAGACCCATCAAGAATGGGCCACCGCCCGCACCGCGTGTCCAGGTCGTAGTTTGCAGGCGGAAATGCGTCAAATGCGCATGAAGCGCCTTACTTTGCGTGATGGCAACGCGCCGACCCTGGCGTAAGCGCCTCAAGAGCCATTTAAACTGGTCGCAAACGTTACGGCGTGTGTTTTGCGGGTTCTGTAGGCAATTGCGGCGCAATCTGATTAGGAACCTGCCCAGTTGCCGCACCAGCTTCCATCCCAGCCGCCTGCCTATTCGCCTTGGCGCGGCGGTCATCGGCGGCCAATTTCTCCTCAAACTGTGGATCGTTCTTTTCCTGCTTTTGCACAATTGTCCACATTAAAAACGCAAAGGCGCCCATGCTAAGAAAGGTGAAAGCGATTGCGGTGACGGACATGCGAAAGAAGGTATCCGAAGAGCCGCGTTCATTCAGAGCTTTGCATGCGGCATTTCACAAACATGGCCAATCAAAATGAAATTGTCTCTAGCCAGGCGCGGCAAAAACAACAACGCCGCCCGTTGAAGGCGGCGTTGTCATTAGGTCATATCAGTAAGCGAATATTGCCAA
>CANJIC010000178.1 GCA_947474205.1 Planctomycetaceae bacterium
AGTTTGACGCCCGCGGTGCATGGGCAAAAATTGGTGCTGCGTGTGTTGGACACATCCAATAGTCCAACGCGCTTGCATGAGCTTGGCGTGTTGCCATGGATGTATGAAAAATTGCGCACTATGGCCAACCGCGATTCCGGCATGGTGTTGGCGTGCGGTCCAACCGGCAGTGGCAAGACCACCACGCTGTATTCATGTTTGCGCGAGATTGATGTGGAGACGCGCAACGCCATCACCATTGAGGATCCGGTTGAGTATTACCTGGAAGGTTGCACGCAAATTCCAATTGATCACAAGCAGGGGAATACGTTCGCCAATATTTTGCGCAGCGTGTTGCGGCAAGATCCCGACGTGATTTTTGTTGGGGAAATTCGCGACATTGAAACCGCGCAAGTGGCCATGCAAGCCGCCATGACTGGACATTTGGTGTATTCCACGGTGCATTCGCGTGATTCCATGGGCGCTATCTTTCGCCTGCTTGATTTGGGCGTGGAGTCTTATTTGGTGGCCAACGCAATTAATTTAATCGTGGCTCAGCGCTTGTGTCGTGCGCTGTGTTTGAACTGTCGCAAGGCGGTCAGGTTGACTTCGCAACAATTATTGAAAATGGGACGCGCCGCGGAAGGCATGCCAAGTATTTTTTCACCAGTGGGTTGCGGCAGATGTTTGGGCACGGGATATCGTGGTCGTCGCGCGCTGCTTGAGTTGTTGGAATTTTCCGATGGTGTTCGCGATGTGGTGTTGAAGCGTCCCACCATTTCTGATTTGCGCAACATTCTGCAACAGGGGCACTACATCACATTGCAGCAATTTGGGTTTCAATTGGTGACCCAAGGCGTGACCAGTTTTGAAGAGGTTGAACGAGTGGCTGGGGGAGACTAAGTGGATGATCCATTTGCAGTGCTTGGTCTACCACGCGCGTGGAATGTGACCGTTGAAGAAATCCGCGCGGCGCAACGCACATCCTGCATTGCGGCGCATCCAGATCGGCAAACCGATCCAGCCGCGCGCGCCAACGCGTTGCAATTATCTTCGCGCATCAATGCGGCTGCGACCGAGTTGTTGGATGCACTTTCGCGCGGCGCCGCAATTGTGCGGGTGCTTGCGCCCACTCCAAGGCCACCGGAACCCAAGCAAGATGCAACTTTTTTAATGCGCATGATGGAGTTGCGCGAAGCCGTTGACCAAGCATCAGACAACGCGCTGGCCCGCAGCGCGGTGGCGGCGCAGATTGCCCAAGAGTTACGAGCGATTGAAGTGGAGACGGATGTGGCCATGCGCGAGTTGATCACGCGGCCACAGGTTGAAACATGGACCGCCGCGGTGGACGCGCTGAACAGGCTGCGCGCCATGCTCCGCGCGCATGAAGAGAGCGCGCGATGACCATTGGCCCAATCGAAATACTTTTATTTCTATCGCTATTTCCAGTGGTGGCCACCAGTGCGTTCGCGTCATGCTCGGAGACGGTGCTGTTTGGTTTGCGTCAATCGGAAAAGGAGAAATTGCGGCGCGAGCGCCCGGCGGTCGCGCGACGGGTGGATGAATTGCTGCGCGAGCCGCGCGGATTACTGGTGACGGTGTTGTTCATCAATATGAGCGCAAACACCTTGTTTTTTGTTATCTCCAGCGGCATTATTTTAATGTCAAACGCGTCCGCGTTGCTGGAATTCGCCTTCGCGCTTTTTTCACTTGTGGTGCTGGTGATCGCCGGCGAAACATTGCCTAAATTAGTTGGCAATGTCGCGCGCCTGCAACTTGTGGGCGTGTTGTCCGTGCCCATGCTGTTGGTCCACCGCGTGGTGGGACCTATTCGAAAAATGTTGGATGTTGGAATTGTGTCGCCACTTTCGCGGCTGGTAGGAGTTGCGCCTGTTGGCGGAGTTTCAATGACGGATGTGCAGGAGTTGGTGGGACAGAATTCCAAGTCGGGAGTATTGCGAAGCGAGGAAGCAGGAGCGTTGAAGCGTGTGATTCGATTGCAAGAGAGGCAGGTGCGCGATCTCATGACCGCGCGCGTGTTTGTGGCCTCTATTCGCAGTGACGCGACCTATGTGCAAGTATTCGCCATGGTGAAATCATCGCGGCGCAATCGATTGATCGTGGCGGATCCGGATTTGGATCATGTCGCTGGATACTTGGATGTCCGTAGTTTCCTGCTTGACGCGCGAGGAGTGGACACGCCGTTGAGTTCGCACATTCGAAAGATTGGATTTGTGCCGGAGTTGGCCACGGCTGGACAATTGCTGGAGTGGTTTGAGCGCGAGGGTGAACGAACCGCTGTTGTGGTTGATGAATTTGGCGGCACCGCTGGAGTGGTGAGTTTGCGCGACGCGGTGGGCGAAATTGCTGGAGAGGTCTCAAGCGAGTGGAGCAAGGAACCCTCCATGGCGTTGGATGCAGAGGGTTGGTGGCGCATGCCGGGCGATACGGATCTGGCCTTGGCGGCGGAAATGTTGCACATGCAGTTGCCCGACTCCGAATCCGCGACGATTGGTGGATTTTTCATGGAGCACTTGAATCGAGTGCCACAAGCCAACGATGTTCTTGCGATCAACGGATTGGAAATGATTGTTGAAAGCATGGAGCGCAACCGAGTTCTGTGGATCAAGGCGCGCCGCGCGAATACATCCAACAAGGAGTTGACCCAGTGAGCGCCACGCAATTGTATTTCTATGCGGGCTTGTTGTTGGCGGCCTTGGTGTTGTCAGCCATGTTCTCTGGTATTGAAACAGGCATATACACGCTCAATCGAATTCGCCTGGCGATTGAAGTGGGCCGCGCGCGCAAAGCAGCCATGAAATTGTTGGAGGAAATTCGATTTCCAAATCGACTACTGGCCACGCTTCTGATTGGCAATGCGTGCGCGCATGATTTGGGATCGATCGCCATTGCGCACATGTTGGATGGCATGGGCTTCACGCCTTTGGTTGGAATTGCCCTGAATACATGCCTACTTTTGCCGTTGATTTTTATCTTTGGCGAGACGCTGCCCAAGGAACTGTTTCGCGTGCACACTGATCGATGGAGCTACGGATGCGTTGGATTTCTGAAGGTGTTTCGAATTCTGTTCACGGTGATTGGCTTGGTGCCGTTGATCACTTGGTTGGGTTCGTTGATTGTGCGGCGCGTTGGTCTTGGCGCCAACGTGACGCTTGACGCGCGCCAGCGATTTCAGGAACTTTTTCGAGAAAGTTCAACCACCATTGGTGAACGGCAAGTGGTCATGGCGGACCGCGTGATGCAGTTGAGTGATTTGACCTTGAACGACGTGATGACGCCGTGGGAAGACGCGGACATTTTGCGCGAGCAATTTCAGACCGACGAAGTGCGGACGTTTCTGAAAAATTCAAATCACTCCACGTATCCATTTGTGGATCAGAACAATCGCTGCGTGGGGGTGGTGTCCGCCATGGATATTTTGGTCACGCCGGATAAGGCGCCGCATGAGTTGGTTCGCAAGGCGATTGAATTGGACAAGGGCACGCGCGTGTCCGAGGCGTTGCGGTTGTTGCGCGAGGGCGGAGGCACATTGATCGTGGTGCGCAATGCTCAAACGGTGGTGGGAGTGTCAAGTCTGCGCGATATGTTGGAGTCCGTGGTGGGGTCGTTTCGGGCTAGTTAACGCTCAAATAACCATTCGGCCCGCGCCATTTTCTTGCAACATGGTGATTTTATTTAAAAAATTGTGGATGCAACACATATTGTTGATATTGTTTCATAGGCACATGTGTCATAGGAGAGCGTTTTATGTCAACACATTTTCTTTCAAGTCAAAGATTCCTGTCAGCGCTTGCTTGCGCGGCATTGGTATTGGCTTTGCCACAATTTGCGTTGGCGGCCGATGGAACCACTCAAAAAGAAGTCATCAACGAATCCACCGTTGTTCTGGAGCAACTTGTGCAGAAGGCACATGACGGAAAAATATCTCCTGAGCAATTGCGAAAGCAGCGCATTCGTGTTGAACGGACATTGGATGCCAATTTAAACAACGCTCCAGTCGCGGCGCGCGCCAAGGAACAGGTCGCCGTGAATCAAGCGCGAACTGATTTGAATCAGCAAATTATGAGCAGCCAAGAATTTGAATTTTTTGGTTCCGAAGATCGACCCGAGTGGGGTTGGTACCCAAGTCGTCACATTCAAAGCACTGGTTCCGTGGTGAAGGTGGATCAGAATGGCAAAGCCAAACTGACTCCAGCGAAACCCTAAAGTAATTGTTGTTCATACTTTCAGTTGCCGAATTGAACCCGACGAAAGTGGAAAATAAACACGACTTTCATTTGTCGCCATTGTTCTCTTGAGGCGCATGCCACCAGGAATGGCAATGCAAGCAAAGCAGAAACAGGCAATTTTGTTATACTTCTTCGCCTTGCGCCAGTAGCTCAGCTGGCTAGAGCACGCCCCTGATAAGGGCGAGGTCGAAGGTTCGAGTCCTTTCTGGCGCATTGAATAGCGGCCGTCCCAATCGGGGCGGTCGCTGTCGTTTTAGCGCGCCGGAAGTCTGTATGATTTGCAACCCGCAATCGCGGCAACAAAAGGAATCATCA
>CANJIC010000179.1 GCA_947474205.1 Planctomycetaceae bacterium
GCTTGTTTGATTGGTTGCAAGTGTTGCGCCATGAATACACGCACACGGTGACGCTAAGTCAAACCGAAAATAGAATTCCGCATTGGCTTACGGAGGCGCTTGCGGTCAGCATGGAAATAAAGCCGCGAACTTTTGAAACATGCCAAATGCTTGCGCGCGCGTTAGCCAACGGAAAGTTATTTACGCTGGACAAAATAAAGTGGGCGTTTGTGCGGCCAGAGTCGCCGCAAGACAGACCGTTGGCGTACGCGCAAGGGTGTTGGATGGTGGAATATTTGCAAGGCAAGTGGGGCGCTGATTCCGTGCCGAAATTGCTTGAAAAGTACAAGCAAGGTTTGGATGAGAGCCGTGCATTTCAAGAAACAGTTGGCGTGAGTGGCGACGAATTTTACGCGGGTTTTATTGCGTGGGCCACCGAGCAAGTAAAGCAGTGGGGTTTGGCGCCAGAGCCATCGTTGGAAAAATTGTCCGACACCATTCGCGCGCAAGATCCACAGTTGCAACTGGCCACGCGCCAGGCGGAGCAAGAACGACTTGACGCGTTGGCGACATTTTTGGCGAAACAAGTTGGAGAACCATCGCAGATAGCACAGAGCGTATTGGTGGCCGCGCGTTGGCCAAAGGTAAAAAAACCAACGGTTGATCTCACCGATGAAATCATTGATCAGTGGCTTGTGCAATATCCAGATCAGCCAGATTTGCTTGAGTTGAAATTGCGTCGGCGTTTGAAGGAGCAACCGGATGTTGATGGAATTGCCACAACATTGTTGGACGCATACGCCAAGGCGCGGCCCGTGGATCCCTACCCGCACCGCGTGTACGCGCGCGGCAATTTACTGTCTGGCGATCAACAAGCCGCGATCATGCACTTGAAGGCGCTTGATGCTCTGGAGGAGCAGGACCCAAGTTACGCGTTGGAGCTCGCGCGCTTATATCGATTGCAAAATGATCTGGCAGCCGCGCGCACGTCGGCGGAGAAGGCCACGCGCATCAATCCGTTTGACGCGGCCACGCGCGAATTTGCCGCCACCCTTGCAATTGAAGATGGCGATTTGCAACGCGCGCGCCTGCACTTGGCGGCGCTTGCAAAGTTGGAGCCAGATCAAAAGCGACACGCGCTTCGTTTGGAAAAGTTGGACGCCATGATCGCGGCGCAATCCGTGAAGACGCCGGCCGCGCCGTAATTAAAGGTATTGTTGCGCACGAACTTGCGAACAAACTTGTCGAGCACGATCTATCTCGCCAGCGCAAGTGGCATTGCCCAAAGCTCGACACATTAGTGTGACCAAGGCAAGTGATCCAAATCAACATTGCCGCCGCAGAAAATAATCGCCACACTGCGCCATTTGCGTTCACGGGCCAGCGCGCGAAATGAATCGGACATCACCACCGCGACGCCAACCGCGGCGCTGGCTTCAATGGTGAGTTTGAGTTGTTCCCAGGAAAATCGCATGGCGCGCGCAATGGCGTCTTCTTCCACAATGTCAATTTGGTCGACCAATGTTTGCACCACTGGAAACGTGAGCGAACCAAGCGCGCCACGAAGTCCGTCCGCAATAGTGAGTTGATTGGTGGAGGGCTGGCAAACGCCTGTCGATTTGGAAAGGGCGGCATCATTGGCAATGGCTGGCTCCGCGCCAACAATGGTGATGTTCTTACGCTGGCCTTTGGCCGCAATGGCAATGCCCGAAATTAAACCGCCGCCGCCAACTGGAACAACGATCGCGTCAACATCCTTAAGATCGTCAAGAATTTCAAGCGCCATTGTGCCCTGGCCCGCGATCACATCGACATGGTTGTATGGCGGAATGATTGTGGCGCCATTTTGCGCAACAATATTCGCCAACATGTTCTCGCGCGCGGCAAGCGTTGGTTCGCACAACGTAATGTGCGCGCCAAACTTTTCAACCGCCGCAAGTTTTGCGCGCGGCGCGTTGTGCGGCATGACAACGTGGCATGGAAATGTTCGCTCGCGTGCCGCGTACGCCAACGCTTGTCCATGATTTCCGCTGGAGTGCGTGGCCACGCCGGTCACTTTGGTGGATTCCGGCAATCGACTGACCGCGTGCGCGGCGCCGCGGTATTTAAAACTTCCAGTGCGCTGAAACAATTCGCACTTGGCAAACACGCGAACTCCAGCGATGTGTGACAGCGCGTCCATTTCAAGACACGGCGTTCGCACCGCGCGCCCACGAATTCGCGCGGCGGCGGCCTGCACATCGGCAAGCGTGATTGGCAAACTATTCATCGCGCGCAGGGTAACCTGCATTCATGGGAACACGCCTAGATACAATCACGCGTTTGCATGAGCACCGTCACTGGGTTCGCAACAAGTTGTTGACCGCGTCGCGCGGCTTGACAACCGATGGCTTACGTAAATCTTTTGAAATGGGAGTTGGAAGCGTGCTGGGAACGTTCGTGCATTTGTATGGCGCTGAAACCGTGTGGATCAACGTTCTCGAAAATAAAAATCAGTCCGCCGCGTTTCCAACGCTGGAAAATTTCGCCAACCTGGAGGCGCTTGAGCGTGATTGGGAATTGCTTGACCAACGCTGGGCCGCGTGGCTTTCCAACGTGAAGGAAGAGGAGTTGGATCATGTGGCCGAGCGCATTCGCGAGGGCAAGTCGTTCCTCACCACCGTCATGGACGTGCTGATTCATGTGGCCACGCACCAGCATTATCACGCCGCACAAATTGTGAACATGTTGCGACATTTGGGCGTGAAGCCGCCGCCAGCCTGTGATTTTATTGTCATGGCGCGCGAAAATTTTCTGGACGAAAAAAAATAAAAGTGTGACTATGATAAATGCTTCGCCGCTCGGGGCGCGTATTCCATCGTGGAGTTCGCTGAGAAGTACCCGCGGAACCTGAACCGATTCGTATCGGCGTAGGGAAGTGGCGCTAGTTCGCGAGCCGTTCATAGCGGCTCGCCTTGTCAGAAAGTACGCCATGAACAATACAACGTCCCAAGAAAAAAATAGCGGCTCGGCCGCGCAGACATCTTCATTTAAAATTGGCCAAGCGCAGGAGCGCTTGCGCAATGAACCGCTGCCACTGCACGGCGCGGCAAATCCTTCAACGCAGTCGCAAGGCACAACGCCTGGTTCATTCGCGCGCAAGTCCGACATTGGCGGACCGCTTGCATTTTCAAGTCCCGACACGCCGGGCATGCCGCTTCCATCCACCAAGACCGCGTGGGATTTTCTTCCCGCTGGCTGGAACATTGTTGCCGCGACAAATCATCAACATGGTTGCGCCGGACATTTACACACGCACATTGCGCAGTGGATTTGCGCGCAGCCGCCCGCCGGCTTTGAGCCCATCACGCAACTTGAGTTCGCGCGGCTTGGCGTGATCACAAAGGAAATGCGCCGCGTGGCTGAACGTGAGCAACATCTCACCGCCGAGCAAGTGCGCGATGAAATCGCCGCGGGCCGCATGGTGATTCCGGCTAACCGCGTTCACTTGGGTTACAAACTTGATCCGATGGCCATCGGTCGCGCCTCCAAAACAAAAATCAACGCCAACATGGGTGCTAGTCCAATTAGTTCCGGCACCGACGAAGAAGTTGAAAAATTAAAGTGGGCCGAGAAGTGGGGCGCCGACACCGTGATGGATCTTTCAACAGGCGGCGATCTTGACGCCTGTCGCGATGCGCTGATTCGCAACAGCCAGGTTCCTATTGGAACCGTTCCAATTTATTCCATGATCATCGGCCGCAAACTTGATGATTTGAACGAGGCCGTGATTATGGAAACGTTGGAGCACCAAGCCAAGCAAGGCGTGGATTACTTCACCATTCACGCCGGCGTTCTGAAGGAGCACTTGCCGCTGATCAAGAATCGTTTGATTGGCATTGTGAGTCGCGGTGGAAGTTTGTTGGCCAAGTGGATGTTGATTCACAACAAACAAAATGTGATGTACGAATGTTGGGAAAGTATTTGCGCCGTGATGCGTCGCTACGACGTGACATTTTCCATCGGTGATGGTTTGCGTCCAGGCGGTTTGGCCGACGCGACCGACGCCGCGCAACTTGCGGAGCTTGCGGCAATCGGTGAACTCACTGAGCGCGCATGGCGTCAAGGCGTGCAAGTGATGGTGGAGGGTCCCGGCCATGTTCCGCTGGATCAAATTGAATACAACATGAAATTGCAGCGACGCATTTGCCACGGCGCGCCGTTCTATGTGCTTGGGCCGTTGGTCACGGATATTTTTCCTGGCTACGACCACATCACAAGTTGCATTGGCGCCACAAGCGCGGGCTATCACGGCGCCAGCATGTTGTGTTACGTCACGCCCAAGGAGCATTTAGGTTTGCCCAAGAAGGACGATGTGAAGCAAGGTTGCATCGCTTACAAAATTGCGGCGCATGCCGCCGATGTCGCGCTTGGAATTCCAGGCACGCGCGATCGCGACGATGAACTCACCAAGGCGCGCGCCGCGTTGAACTGGCAGAAACATTTTGAGTTGTCATTTGATCCCGACACCGCCCGCGCCTATCACGATGAGGACTTGGATGTGGA
>CANJIC010000180.1 GCA_947474205.1 Planctomycetaceae bacterium
GAATCCGCCGCGGAAACCTGCAAAAGCGTCAAGGCCTCGCCACCCAAATCAACGCGCAACACATACGACGAAATTCCCAATTGATCCCCGTGCGCAAGCACGCATGGATCTTGCGCGGGCAGCAATGTTCCATTGATCAGCGTGCCGTGGCGCGAACCGTTGTCCACCAAAGTCCAATTGCCTTCTATGCAAGCCAGCGTGGCGTGGCGGCGCGAAACATGTTGATCATTCAGGTGAACCACGCTATCCACGGCGCGCCCAATGGTGACCGCCATGTCAGGCGTGAATTCATAAGGACCACCTTGTCCTTTAAGACACGCAAGTTTGATAGTGCCGCTCAACTCGTGACTTCCGCCGGTTCCCGTTGCAACGCTGCGTTGCTTTCGTCCAGTTCCTTCAAGCGAGTGGGCCGACGCGGCAAACCAATTTGCGCCGCCGCGATCACGGATTCCATTCGTCCAAGTCCGCGATCCGCCAAACCCTTAAACGCCATGTATGGAAAGAGCGTCAGCAACGCCACCGCAAGTCCGCTGGCCGTGGTGATCAGCGCCTCGCCAATTCCGCCGGAAACTCCGCGCGGATCTGCGAGGCCACTGGTATTGCCCAACACTTGAAAGCTTTTAATAATTCCAATCACCGTTCCCAAAATTCCAATCATGGGACTCGCCGTGATGATGGTGGAAAGAATCACGGAAAATCGCTCCAAGCGATGGCGCTGAATTTCCGCCGCCGCCGAGGCCACGCTGTCATCGCTGCCGTCAATCACCATGCGCGCCGCCACGGCCATATCGGGCAATGTGCTGCCGTCGCATAATTGAATCACCTTCTCGCGCTTGCCGGCGCGCAGGGCCTCCACCAGCGTGTCGACCTGGGTTTTAGACTTGCGACTTGCAACTTTGCTCCAGAAAATAATCCGCTCCACCGTGAGTGAAAGCGAAAAGATGGCCAAGAATAAAAGCGGATACATAATAAATCCGCCATGTTGAAGAAAGCTTAAAAACTCGTTGAATGCGCTGCTCATGGGCGGCATCATAGACACTCTCGGCAACTTTATATACTGCCCACGATGCTTGAATTAAAGACGCTCCATTTGACCGACGATGAATTGCTAGCGCATGTCGAACGCGAACTAGCGCACACCATCGCCCATCGACCGCTTGCCGATAAGTTGAAGGAAGCCGCCAAGTACGCGCTGCTAGGCGGAGGCAAACGCGTGCGACCCATGTTGTGCCTGCATTGTTGCGCGGCCGCGAGTGGCGACATGCGGCACGCCATGCCCGCCGCGGTGGCCATTGAAATGGTTCACGCCTTCAGTTTGGTGCATGATGATTTACCCGCACTTGACAATGACGATTTGCGCCGCGGTCGCGCGACAACGCATGTCGCATTCGGTGAAGCGCTGGCTATTCTCACCGGCGATGCGCTGCTTTCAATCGCCATGGAACAGGCGCTTTCATGCGCAATTGGCGCGGCGCATATCGCGCATGAATTGGCCAGCGCCACCACCGACATGATTTCCGGACAAGTGCTTGACACGCTTGGTGGATTTCCAAAGGACTTCACCGCCGCGCAACAATTGGAATTAATCCACCGCCAGAAAACCGGCGCGCTGATTCGCGCCGCATGCCGCATGGGTGCGTTCGCCGCGGCCGCCAATGCCGACACGCTTGATCGCCTCACGCGCTGGGGCGAAACCATGGGACTAATGTTTCAAGTGGTCGACGATATTTTGGACGAGACCCAATCCAGTCAACACTTGGGAAAATCCGCAGGAAAAGACGCGGCGCAAGGCAAGATGACCTATCCCAAAATTCATGGCCTTGCGTGGAGCCGCGACCATGTCAAGGAACTTCTGGAGCACAGCGAGCACCTTCTCAAGCCGCTGGGCGCGCCAGCGCAACCGCTTCGAACAATGGCGCAATCGCTGGCCACTCGAACAAAATGATTTTTGTTCGGACCTGCAGGCGCCTGCTACAAAGCATGGAATATAAAAAACTTCGCTGAATCTCCTGACATTCTTCCGCAAATCCGCGCGGCTCATTTTCAAGTCGAAATTTTCGGTCAACGCGTGACTTTCACACAAACTTTCGCTAGACTTCCCTTAGGCGTTTCGCCTTTCACACTGACCTACGACATGGCCATCCTTCCAAACATTCATTCCCCCGCCGACCTCAAAGCTCTGGCGCCATCAGATTTGCCCCAACTTGCCGCCGAAGTTCGCAAAGCTATTTGTGATCAATGCATGACTTCCGGCGGACATCTTGCGCCAAATCTTGGAGTGGTTGAACTCACCATCGCCATGCATTATGTGTTTGACTTCAGCCGCGACCGCATGTTGTGGGATGTTGGCCACCAGTGCTACACGCACAAACTTCTCACCGGTCGTCAACCGCTTTTGTCACGACTTCGTCAACGCGATGGCATGGCTGGTTTTCCAGAGCCGCGCGAAAGTGCCTATGACCTTTTCAGCGTGGGCCATGCCGGCACCGCAATTTCCACCGCCGTTGGAATGGCGCGCGGCGATTCACTCAACGGCGACGGCTTTGATGGAACAAATCCAAACGGCCGCCGCGTTGTGTCGCTCATTGGTGACGCCAGCATTGTCAACGGTCTCGCCATGGAAGGCCTCAACAGCGCTGGCACATTGCGCCGTCAATTCCTTGTGGTTCTTAACGACAACGGCATGAGCATCGCCAAGCCGCAAGGCGCACTGGCCAGCTACTTCGATCGCTTGCGCATGAGTCACGGCTACGCGGAATTTAAAAAGCGCGCCAAGGATGTCGCCAAACTTATTCCTGGCGGCCGCGAAATGTCGGACCTGTATCACCGCATGGGCGACATGAGCAAAGCCGCCATCAGCCACGACGCATGGTTTGAGCACTTTGGAATTGTCGCCGTCGGTCCAATCGATGGACATGATTTTAATTCGCTGATTGAGTTCTTCACCGAAGCCAAGCACTTCGACCGTCCAATGGTTTTGCATGTGAAGACCGTCAAAGGCAAGGGTTTTTCATTCTGCGAATCCGATCCATCGGCCACGCATTCACCTGGACCATTCTCCGTGCCCGACATGGAAAGCGAAGGCTGCCGCATTGAATTGAAGAAAAGTTCGCGCTCTTTCACAAGCGCTGTTGGCGAGGCGCTGACGGACATCATGAAGCGCGACGCAAAAGTTGTCGCGTGCACCGCGGCCATGCCAGACGGCACCGGAATTTCTAAGGTGGCCGCCGCGTTTCCAGAGCGCACGTGGGACACGGGCATTTGCGAAAGCCACGCCATGGACATGATGGCTGGTCTTGCAAAGACTGGTTGGAAACCTTTCTTCGCCGTGTACAGCACGTTCATGCAACGCGCTTTCGATCAAGCTTTCCAAGAAGTCGCGCTGCAAGGACTCGCTGTTCGCCTACTGCTTGATCGCGCCGGCTTGGTTGGCAACGACGGCGCCGTGCATCACGGCTTCTGCGATATTTCTTTACTCGCTTCGCTTCCAAACGCCGTTCTTATGGCCGCCATGGATGAGCCAAGTTTGAAAGCCGCGCTTGAATTTATGCGCAAGCATGACTCGGGCTTAAGCGCGCTTCGCTATCCGCGTGAAGCCGTCAGCGATCTTTTCACCAAACAAGATTGTCCAGAATTTGTGCTGGGCAAAGCGCGCGCGTTGGTTGAGCACGCTTCTCCAGATGTCGCGGTTCTGGCCTACGGCGTCATGGCCATTGAAGGCGCGACCGCGCTCAAATCTCTTGACAGCGAATACCGCGTCAACTTGTACGACGCGCGCTTCGCAAAGCCAGTGGACATTCAACTTCTTGAATCGCTGCTAAGCAAAAATATTCCAGTGGTCACCGTGGAAGATCATTCCGTGCGCGGCGGCTTTGGCAGTTGCGTGCTTGAGGCCTGCAATGAACGCGGCCTAGATACGCGCCTCATCACGCGCATGGGTTTACCTGATCAATGGATTTATCAAGGCGAGCGACGCGAGCAACTGGTCGAAGCAGGCATTGATGCCACCAACATCGCGCGAACCATTCGCGCCGTGGTGGAAGCCGCTCCAAAAGCAACTCGAAACGCCACCAAAAGCGCAATTCGCGTTTCTTAATGCGCCGCACAGCGGGCCCAACTTTCATCGACGTCATTTCATCGCGCTATGAACGCAAAGTGTTCGCGCCATCTCGAAGCATAGCGCGCGCTCAAGAACAAACTCAAATGCGTGTGATTTGTTTTTCATGGCGGCAAATAAAGCAATATGAATTCGCACATTTCGCCTAGGATTGCGCAACCATGTTTGAATCACTCTCAGAAAAATTAGGCGGCGCGCTTCGACGGCTCTCTGGGCGCGGAAAAATAACCGAAGACAATGTGCGCGAGGCCATGGCCGATGTCCGCACCGCGTTGCTTGAAGCCGACGTGCATGTTGAAGTGGTGCGCGACTTCTGCGACTCCATCGTGCAAGAAGC
>CANJIC010000181.1 GCA_947474205.1 Planctomycetaceae bacterium
ATCAGCGTGAGCCCGCACTTCTCGCTGCCAGTGATGGCCACGCCCAAGTCGTAACCAAGAAAGTCGCGCAGGTCGGCGTCATCCATGCCGCCAGAAACAATCGCCGCCACGCCAAGTGATTTCGCCTTGGCGATTGCAGTCGCCGTCATACGCGCGCCGCCAATCACAACGCAACCTTTCATCTCGGGGCGAATTAAATCTTCGTGCAACTCCTCGTCCGCCGCGCGACACGCCAGCGCAATCGGTCCGCGCGCCTCGCCGCCCACTCCAAAAATGCCTTGCACAAGCGCGGCGCTGGCTTCGATCACGGCGCCTTCGCTCGCCAACACTTCAACAACGCGCCCAGGCACATGCGCCACAATTTCAATCGGTTGCGGAGCGCCGCGCAAAAAAACCATACCGCTGGAATCGCTCACGCTTTCAATGGTGCCGGTGCCAGCGGATTTCACTTCAGTCTTCATCATGCCGAACACGCCCTTACTGCGCGCGATTACTTCGCCAGCGGTCACAGCCTCGCCAACTTTTTTCAACATCAATGCAGGCAAATCTTTTGGCGGACAGGCAAGCAAACTCGCCACTTTCATTGGCGTGATATCACCATCCAAATGCGTGAATGCAATCACGGTTGCGCCTTGCACGCGGTCGCCCAACGCCACTTGCACATTGCCCGCTGTGGGCAAAGCGCGGCGTGTGCGATAGATGCAACGGGCGCTCACGCGAAGACCTGGTGTGTATGCCTTAGCCATGGGTGAAAGAACTTACTGTGTTGGAAATATTCATATTGATGATTTGACTTTATCCATACACACGCAATGCTTTGATCCATTTGTTCAAGCATGCGCGACGCTCTAACAAATCAGTGGGCAAAGCAAGCGGCCTTCCGCGCGCGTCAAAGATCACGCCAAGCGGACCGCCGCGAACTTTGCGCGTGACGGCTTTGCCCGGACCCGCGCCAAAATCAAATCCGCGTTCGGGGCGAACTTCTATCTCCGCTTCCGCGCCTGGCGAAAGCGCAACTTGCGCAATGTCGCCGCACAACAATGTTCCGCTTGCGTCGGCATCTTTATGTTGCGTCATTGCATTGGCTCCCTCCGCATTGTGCGCCGCATTTCCCTGATGCGCATCGCCCGCCTTTGTGATCTTCATGGACCACGCAAAGCACGGCTTGGACATTTTTCCCTGTCCCTTGGCGCTCACCGCGCTGCCCAACACGATCAAGCAATCTTTCTCAACCACTTCAAGCGCGGCCTGCGAATGCACACTGGCGAACACGCCCAAGTGCGGCATCATAAAAATGCTGTCCTTGGCCAATTCGGTGAAACCTTCGGGCTCGAAACTATCCAGCAACATCGCGGCGGTTTGCTCCAGGCGCGGCGCGTGACTGAGCACGCCGCCAGAAGCAACCAGCAAATCCATGCGCATACGGTCAACAAGGCTGGCACCCGCGTCTTGCTGCGTAAATACATCGCCCACCGTGCGCTGCTGTTGCACGCCTTTTAGATTTGTGGCGAACGATCGATGTTGCACAAACGCAAGTCGAAGCGCCTCGCGCGCGACGGCTTGCTCAAAGATGAGCGCCTCAAGCGTTTGCGGAATCGTGGTTGGCCGCACCATTTTATTTTTCACGCGGTTACGAAGTTCGCGCTCATCCATGTCCACGTGCACCCAACGCAACACGTTGTCCATGCCGGCCTCGGCGCACACATTTGAAATGGAATAACTCATTCCCAAATTCGCGCTGACCGTGCGATTGAACACGCCGTCGTACACGCTGAACACGTCCGTGGTTGCGCCTCCAATGTCAACACACACCGCGTTGATGCCGCGGCGCTTGGCAATGTCCTGCAGAATGTCGCCCACGGCGCCGGGCGTTGGCATGATGGGCGCGTCGGACCAACTGATCAGGCGGTCGTAGCCGGGCGCGTGCGCCATCACGTGCTCCAGAAACACATCGTGAATTTTCTCGCGCGCTGGGCCAAGATTTTCGCGCTCTAGCGTTGGGCGCAAATTTTCCACAACAGACAGATCAAAGCCAGGCGCGTCAAACACTTTGCGAATGGCGGCCACGGCTTCACGATTTCCAGCATAAATAAGCGGCAATTGATACTCGCCGCCAAAGCGCGGGCGCGGCTTGGCGGGCGCGATCAGTTCCGCGATTTCAACAACCTTGCGCTGATCGCCGCCGTCGGTGCCTCCGGAAATCAACACCATGTCGGGGCGCAATTCGCGAATGCGTTGAATTTGCTCATGCGGCTTGCGCCGATCATTGCCCGCGATGGTGTCCATCACAATCGCGCCCGCGCCCAACGCCGCGCGCTTTGCGCTTTCGGCGGTCATTTCTTTCACCACGCCCGCCACCATCATCTGCAAACCGCCGCCCGCGCTTGATGTGCTGACATACGCGTCGCACCCAATTGGGTCGCTGCGCGAAGTGCGGCGAATTATTTTTCCATCGTCATCGATCAGTCGGCGGCCAGAAAGTTCTTGCAACTCCATCACGGCGTTGGTGACGCCCATTGTTACGTCGGCCAGTGGTTCTTCAACTGTGGTCGGAGCCTCTCCGCGAAAAGTCTGGCGCCAGTGCCCGTCTTTTTTCTCCAACATGATGGCCTTGGTGGTGGTGCTGCCGCAATCCGTGGCGACAACAATTTCAAGAATGTCTTTGTTCAAGCTGCTCTGATTTTTTGTGGCGCCGCTCATGTTGATTGGCAAGCCTACACGCAGTGCGAGGAAATTTGATCAATTCTGTTTTATGTTTTTAGATGGGGCAGATTTTGAAAATTTCAAAGTGGTTGCTTGAGTCGGCATTGCTTAAGTTGGCCTTGCTTGCGCAAAAGACAAAGCGTTTAGGCTTTGATTGAGATAGTGAATATGTGCATTGAATTGCTTTCACTCTGACGTCTGTGATGGCGGCGACTGATTGTTCTTGTGCGCGCGCAACTTTGCTTCACGCTGGGTTTCCAATTCATCCATGCGCTGCAACATCCACAAAATCGCACCGCGCTTGTCAAGATAATTCGCAACTTCTTTCCACGCATTCTGGTCAAGAAGAATTCCCGCGAAGGGTGAAAGCGCTTGCATGCCTTGACCCGTTAACACGCCAAGCGGGCGCCAGCTTTCCAGAAAAATTCCCGCAGGTTGCGCCATGCCGCGCTCCACAATTGTGGCCAACAACTTTTCAACCACCACGCGCTGTGTGTCGGTGGGTTCAGCGGGACCAGGTGCGTCCACCGCAAAGGCGTGGCGAATTTTTTCGCGCCATGACATTGCTGCATTTGTGTTGCGGAGCTCACTCATACAGAAACTGTATCCGCCCCACCACCTGCGCACTATGCTGCGCATTTGGTTGGACCACTTCGCATGCGTTTATCACGATGCAGGTTGATCAGCATGCGCATGAGACGATCTGTGTTGCTGCCATACTTGCTCAACCGCGCGCTTGCGCACCTGCGTGAATTCGCCGCGGCCAAGCGGAACAATCAATCGCCCCTGCCGCAACCGCCGAGCGCCGCGCTGAATCAACAACAACGCGTCGCCGCCATCCTTGCAAACTTGGATTGAATCCCAGCGCATGCCGCGCACGCGTAGTGGTTCGCGCACGATTATTTTGTCTTCGCTAAACACAATATCCGTAGGCAAAAAGAAGCCAATGAGAGCCAGAAACATGCCCATACATGCCAGCGCGCCCCACATCCAATCGCCAGTGGCAAGCAACACGGAGAACGCAAGAAGCATAATGAGCGCGCACGCCAACAATCCAGCCAAGGGTCGCTCGCGCGCCGGCCAACAGCGCCATTGCTGCGGCGCTACTTGTTGGGGTGAATCGACCATGTCACCCATGGCGCCACCTATGAAATGTGGTGCCACAGGCCATGAGAATGTTGTGGCGGCGCTGCTGCATGTGTGAATTCTAATACCGTGCCATAAAAAAGCATTTTTGGTGATTGCTTTGTAAAATGTGCAAATTAATAAATTTTGCAAAAAAATAATCAAAGATAAAAAAAATTCTAGAATTATTTTAGAAAATAAAAATAAAAAATTGTGCAAAAAATACGACATTCCTCCTTGAAATTGCTTTCATTCACTAGGGACTTCTGTTTACGATGGGTTCATGCACATTCGCCTCCGACAGACATTTAAACTCTGCGTGATTGCGCTGCTTGCTAGTTGCCAAAGCGCGTGGAAGACCACCTTGCTCATGCCGCCGCCGCCAGATGCGATAGCGGTGAGCAATGACAAAATAAATGCGGCGCTTTTAAAAGCTGGAAATAATGAATGGCAAATCGAGCGCTTTCTAAATGACGCGGCGCAGACCCACGACGATGAAAAATTAGCCGCCGCGCGCTGGCTTGTGGCCAACATGCCTGGTCAAGGATTTGCGCGTTACGAACTTGTGACCAAGGACAAGAAGGCAATTCCGTTTGACCCAATCGCCTGCGGAACATTGGC
>CANJIC010000182.1 GCA_947474205.1 Planctomycetaceae bacterium
AGTTTGGAAGTCAACCAGCGGCGGCGGCTTTTCGTGGACGCGTGTACACGAACTTGCGGCGCAGTGGTTTCTCAACAAGTCCAGTTCGAATGGCGCGAACACTGGCCTTGATGCGCATTGGTTTGCCATCAATGACGGCCGTGACATTTTGCAAATTAGGCTTGAAAGTGCGCTTTTTTACGCTAGTTGTTTTAATACCAACGCCACCAAGGTGCTTGGCTTTGCCGCGACGCTTGAGAACATTTCCAGAAGTTGTTTTTGATCCGGTGAAATAGCAGACGCGTGGCATGGTTCAATCTCCTCAGTTGGGTCGATGAGTCTACAAATAAAGCCACTTTTGTGCAAGGGCGGGAAGATATTTTGCGCTCAAGATTTCACATTTACAAGCTCAGGCGGGCAAGTTGAAGCAAATTGGCCACGTTGAGCGCGTCAACGTCATCGAAACTGCCCAGGTCAAAGCTGTCAAGGTCAATCACGCCCCAGGCCGTGCCCGCGCTATCCAAGCAGGGCACAACCAACTCGCTTTTGTCACGCGGGTCGCACGCAATGTAGCCAGCGCCAAGCTGGGCAACATCTTTCACCACCAGTGGCTTTGCTGATGTGAAAGATTGTCCGCACGCGCCATGCAAACCAATTGGACTGCAAGCGGGTTTCGGTTCGCGCGCGGCAAGCGTCATGCACGTTGTGTGTGGCCAAGCAACGTCGGCTTGATAAAAACCAATCCAACTTACGCCATGATTTGTAAGGCAAGGCCACGCCGCCGCAATGAACATGTCCATGCAGTGCTGACGCGTTTGCGCAGACCTGTCCATGTTGGACATATTGGACATGTGAAGTTGAATCCGCGAATGGATTTCTTTCCACGGCCGCGTAGACACCGACATGCTTAGGCGGATTCTTTGGACAAATGGCGAATCGCTTTCAGCGACGACTTATCCAGAATCGCCTTGGCGGTGATGGTGTAGACAGCGTTCACATTGTCCATTTCTGGCAAGTGGTACATCAGCTCAAGCAGAATTTCATCAAGCACGGCGCGTAGGGCGCGTGCTCCAGTTTTTCTTTGCAAGGCGCGATCGGAAATAAGTTCAAGCGCGTCTTGCGTGAAGACTAGATCGGCGTTCTCCAAGCGGAAAAAGTGCTGGAATTGCTTGATCAGCGCGTTCTTTGGCTCGGTCAAAATGTTAATCATGGCTTTGCGATCAAGCGGCATGAGCGGGCAAAGAATTGGCAGGCGTCCAACAAGTTCTGGAATCATTCCATATTCAAGAATGTCATCCGGAGTGAGTTGCGTTAACAACGCGGCAACTTCGGCTTCGTGGTTGGTGCTGGAGACATCATTGGAGAAACCAATGCGGCGTTGGCCAATTCGCTTCTTCACAATGTTTTCAATGCCATTGAAACTGCCGCCGCAAATAAACAGAATGTGCGTGGTGTCCATCTGAATATATTGTTGCTCAGGATGCTTGCGCCCGCCTTGCGGAGGAACATTGGCCACGGTGCCTTCAAGCATCTTCAGCAAACTTTGTTGCACGCCTTCACCGCTCACGTCGCGAGTAATGGAGACATTTTGATTGGTCTTTCCAATTTTGTCGATCTCGTCAATATAAATAATTCCGCGTTGCGCGCTCTCCAAATCAAAGTCGGCGGCTTGCAAGAGTTTCAGCAGAAGATTTTCAACGTCCTCACCCACGTAGCCGGCCTCGGTCAATGTGGTGGCGTCGCCGATGGCAAATGGAACATTCAAAATGCGCGCCAATGTGCGGGCCAGCAGCGTTTTTCCAGTGCCAGTTGGACCAACCAACATCACATTGCTCTTGTCCAATTCAACCGTGGCGTTCTCGGCGTCAATTTGCGTGAGGCGCTTGTAATGATTGTGCACCGCGACGGCCAGTGATCGCTTAGCCAGATCTTGTCCAATGACATATTGATCCAGAAATTCTTTGATGGTGCGCGGCGTTGGAATTTGTCCAAACTGCGGACGCGATCCACGCACGCGGCGCGTTTCTTGTTTGAAAATATTTTGGCATAGGTCGGTGCAGTTGGAGCAAATGTAGACATCGCTTGGACCTTCAACCATGGGGCCAACTTCGCGGCTGGTCTTGCCGCAGAAACTGCATGTGGTGACTTTGCGGCCTTTGAAGCCAGTGCCGTCGCCGCCAGTTGGTCCGCCTGAACCGGTTCCTGAACCGCCGCCAGAGTTTCCGCCAGAGTTTCCGCCACTAGAGCCACCGGAATTTCCGCCGTTTCCAGAGCCAGATGTCAAATCCATTCCATCGCGTTTGTTGCGGCCAGAACCTCCGGCGTTGCGTGGTTCAAGTTGCGAGCGAGACGATTGTGGTTGTGATTTTGAATTCATATTGTGTGGCGTCTAAGAAGGCGTGAATTAATTATGTCACAACAGTCTACAAGGTCAATGACTGTTGATTGGAAATTCAATGGCAAGACGGAATGAACGGAACATGGCTCTCTTATTGGACTGAGGAAGTATCGATGCGGAGTTGATGCCGTGAATTGCTGCGGTCTGCGCGCCGCGAAGGCAGGGGCGCCGTTGGATTGGCCCGCTCATAGGTCAGGCGGTACTGGTGGTGGTTGAGATGTTTTGTGTGCGCTCACTTTTGCCGATGCTTTTTCAGGCGTTTTCGCGCTTGATGATGCGCCTGTCACTTGCGAGACATGACGCCGCATTTCAGGTGAATTCATCAACGCGGCCTTGGCGCGCTCGTATTGCGCTAGGTCCATTTCGCCGCGGTCTTTCAAGCGGCGAAGATCCGCCAACGTGAAGCCGCTCGAGGCATGATCGCTTGACTTGTTGGTCAAGTATCGGCGCGCCGCGCTGATGATGAAGCCACCAACCACCGCGACCACCACAAGCGCGCCAAGCCACGGGGCAATCTGGGTGAACAAATCACTCGCGGCAAGTGTGATGCGCACGGTCTATGCCTGGAAATTATTTCTTGGCTTTGGAACTTTTCGCGGGCTTGTCACTGGAAGCGGCGCCCTTTGCGCCAGCGCTCTTTGCGTCAGCGCGCTTGGATGAAACTTCCTTGTTCTGTTGCTCATTCCATTCCTCGGCGGGAACATCAATGAACTTGGCCTTTTCCAAAATTCGATCCGCGGTTTTGTGCTCACGAATGGAGTGTGCGAGTTCACTTAGCTTGCCGGCCTTTTCAATTTCATTGCGAAGTTGATCAGGACGAGTGCCGCGTTGCATTGCAATGCCCGCGATGCGGCCGTTGAGTTCGGCTTCGGTGACATCAATCTTCATCTCTTCGGCAAGGCGAGCAAGAATGAAGAACAACTTCAAGCGCTTGCGCGTGTTGGCTTCGCTCTCGCCACGAATCTCGGCCAGTTTGGTTTCGACATCGTTTGGATCCACGCCGCGTTGCAGCAAATCCATGCGCGCCATTTCAACGTTGCGAGTGCTTTGCGCCTGGCTCATTTTTTCTGGAAGCGGGAAGTCAACGGCTTGCGCTAAGAAGGTATAAACCTGCTCTCTTTCGGCGGATTTCTGCTCGGAATCGCGTTGACGCTCCAGCGCCAAACGCACTTGGCCCTTCAGATTGTCAATGGTGTCAAGCGAAAGTTTTTCAGCCAAACCTTGCTCGTTCAGCGGCTCAATTCGATCCGCGTCTTTCACCACAAGTTCAACGCGAATCTTGGCGCCGCGCAAATCCTCGCGCTCGTGTTGATCTGGACCCGTTGTCTCAACGGTAATCGCATCGCCAACTTTTTTGCCTTCAACGCGTGGACCAAGGTCCTCAACCAAAAGACCAAGCAGTTGACCCTTGCCTTCATCTGCGGTGTCTGGCACAACCACAAGCGCGCGATCATTGGTGAAGAACGGCTCGGCGTCGGCATTCTTAAACGCCTTCACTTCGCACAACATTCGATCAAGGGGTTGGAACGGACCAGGTATGCGGGTGGCGTTTCCAAAGCGGTAGCCTTGGCGGCGAATTTCAAGGTCAACATGCTCATCCTTGATTTCAAAGATGGGGCGCTTGACTTCAATGCCGTCGGTATTTGGAAGCGTGAATTCCGGCGCCACTTCAACTTCAATGCTGAAGATGAAAGGCTTGCCAACCACAAGCGCCACATCGCGGCACTCGGGAGTCATTTCTGGATTGCCCACGGGTTGCAACTTGTTGGCTTCGATGGCTTGACCGTAGGCCTCTGACAAAATTTGATCGCGCGTTTCCTTTAAGAGCGCGTCTCCAAAGCGGCGCTGCAAAAGTTCACGCGGCGCGCGGCCTTTGCGGAAACCAGGAAGCGCGGTTTCATTTTTCAGTGAGCCGAAGCCAGTCTCAAGCCGCGCCTTCACGGCGTCGGCGGAAACCGTGACCGTGAT
>CANJIC010000183.1 GCA_947474205.1 Planctomycetaceae bacterium
GCTACGGCATGGATCTCTCCACCGGCAAGGCCGTTGAAGAAGGCATGGCCGTCGGCATCATCGCGGCGCAAAGCATTGGCGAGCCTGGTACTCAGCTCACCATGCGCACCTTCCACACCGGTGGAATTGCGTACACCACCGCCGCGGAAAGTGAATACAAGGCCATCAACGCTGGACGTGTTGAACTTGTTGACTGAAACGATGTTGATGTCACAGACGCGGCGGGCAACACCCGACGCGTGGTGTTGAAGAAGACTGGTTTGCTTCGCATGCGCGACGCCAAGGATCGTGAACTTGAAAGTTTCAAGGTTCCATACGGCGCGTTCGTGATGACCAAGAATGGCGAGAATGTGAAGAAGGGCCAATTGCTCATGCAATGGGATCCGCACAGAATGCCAATTCTTGCCGAGAAGTCTGGAACCATTCAGTTCATGGACATCATCGACGGCGAAACCATCAAGATTGAAAAGAAGTCCGGCGGAACGCTCGAGACCATCGTCATTGAGCACAAGGGCGAGCGACATCCGCGCATTGAAGTGCGCGATGCCAACGGCCAAATTCTTGACTTCCACCATTTGCCAGCCAAGGCACGTATTGAAGTGCAGGACGGCTCCAAAGTTGTGGCTGGACAGATGTTGGCGCACACCCCGAAAGAAGCGGCTCGTTCCGCGGACATCGTCGGTGGTTTGCCACGCGTGACCGAAGTGTTTGAAGCCCGCAAGCCGAAGGAGCCAGCTGTTCTTGCCGAAATTTCCGGCAAGGTCGAACTGCTCTCCGACAAGCGCAAGGGCAAGATGACCATTCGTGTTCTAGGCGAAGCCGAAACATTCATGGAGCACCACGTTCCGCAGGGAACGCATTTGCTTGTGCATGCGGGCGACAATGTCACGGCCGGTGATCCACTTGTGGAAGGCCCGCGTGATCCAGCCGACATTCTTCGCATTAATGGTGAAGACGCGCTGTATGTCTACATGCTTGATGAAGTTCAGAATGTGTACCGCGCTCAAGGCGTGCCAATTTCTGACAAGCACATTGAAGTGATTTTGCGCCAGATGCTTTCCAAGATGAAGATCACCAGTTCAGGTGACACGGGCGTTCTTCTGAACGACGTCATGGATCGCTTCAACTTGAAGAACGTCAACGCGGCGCTTGATGACATGCTTGTGGTGGAAGATTCCGGCGGAACAACTCTTGCGCGCGGCAAGATGTTCAGCAAGGATGAAGTCAAGGAAGCCAACGCAACCGCTGAAGGCCAGGACAAGGCGAAAGCCAAAACCCGCAAGCCCAAGCGCGCCACGGCCCGAACACTTCTGCTTGGAATTACCAAGGCCAGTTTGCAAAGCGAAAGTTTCCTTTCGGGCGCCAGCTTCCAAGAGACCACCAAGGTTCTCACCGAAGCGGCACTCAAGGGCGCAATCGACACGCTTGTCGGCTTGAAGGAAAATGTTCTTCTTGGACATTTAATTCCAGCGGGAACCGGGTACAAGGCGTATCAAGCGATCCGCATTCAGAAGTTGGTTGAAGAACCAATGGGCGATGAGGACAATGACTTGACTGAACTTGAAGCCGCCGCTGAGGAAGCGGAATCCTTGGGCGCTGAGCGACAAGGGTCTGGCCCAACTGTTGGCGACCGCGTTGCGGCGTTGAACGAAAGTTCTGAACAAGGTTCATTGATCGCGATCGAAGAGTCCGAAGCCGGCAACGACTCGGATTCTGAGTGAGCGCATCTCAAAAGAATGATCCACCACCTGCCCCAAATGGGCCAGGTGGTGGCACGCCTTGGTGGCGCGACGGACTTCGCTTTGAATGCACATGCTGCGGCAATTGCTGTAGTGGCGAACCCGGCGCGGTGTGGTTTTCCAAAGAAGAAGGCCAACAAATGGCCACGCGTCTTGGTTTGAGCGAGCCAGATTTCTTGCGCGACTACGCCAGGAAAATTGGCAGCAAGTGGTCGCTGAAAGAACTCACTGGTCCGGCGGATCTGCATCGCGGACATGATTGCATTTTGCTTGATCGCCAAAGCGTGCCTGGCAAAGCCTTGTGCAAGGTCTATCAAGATCGTCCAAATCAGTGCAAAACATGGCCTTTTTGGGATCAAAATATCAGCTCCAAAAAAGCCTGGGATCAAGCCAAGAAAGCCGCGCCGTGCCCTGGCATGGGAAGCGGTCCGCTTATTCCAGCGGAGAAAATTCTTGAGGCGCTTATGGCGGAGCGCGCGTCAAGCAAGGACGGCGCGTGGTGAGTGACGTTGGGGTTGACGACGGCGCATGTTTTTCCAGCAGCGAACATACAAACGCAAGCGCGCAAAGTGATTCGGGAAATCATTCTCAAGCCAGCGCGGGCTTTGGAAATAGAGCGGCGGAACTTTCTCAACACATTCAAGCTTGGCGCGACGCGGCGCGAGATCCACGTGTGGGCGCCCTCATGCGCGAACTTGAATCGCAAGCGCAAGAACAACTTCACATTCATCGGCCTGTGTGTTTGGCCAGCGGCAAGTGTTGCAACTTTGAGCAACACGGCCACTCCATGTGGCTCACGGGTTTAGAAGTTGCTTGGACACTTTCGCAACTTCCATCGGCGCCCACTTCCAGTGAAGTCGCCGCCAGCATCCGCCAAGGAAATTGCCCATTTCTTGTACAGGGCATGTGTGGCATTCATCAAGCGCGGCCACTTGGGTGCCGCGCTTATTTCTGCGATCAAGCGGGTCACGGTTGGCAAGAGGCCATGATGGAATCGTGGTTGGGACGCATTCGTTCATTGCATACGGAACTTGACATTGCCTATCGCTACGACGAATGGCGGCGACTTCTTGGCGCATTTTCGGCGCAAGAACAAGATATTTCCCCTTGAAGCCGTGACACACATCCACGCGTGCGCTGATAAATGGCGTGAAGGATTTGCCATGATTTCCCCGAATTCCAAGTGAATTCAAGTCGCCGTTGGTCTAAGATGACGCAATGCCCCGCGCAACTAAAAACAAGACCATTGAACGCGTCGCATTTGTCAGCCTGGGGTGCCCCAAGAATTTGGTGGACAGCGAAAAAATGTTGTCCATGTTGCGCGAAGGCGGACTTACGCCAGTGAATGAAAGTGATTCACCCGACGCGATCGTGGTGAACACCTGCGGATTTCTGGAAGCCAGCAAGGAAGAAAGTTTGGAAGTGATTCACGAGGCGCTGCAGCGCAAAGAGCGCGGCGAGTTGAAGCGCGTTGTGGTGGCTGGATGTTTGGTGCAGCGACACCGCGCAAAAATTCTAGAGTGGGCGCCGGGCGTTGACTCCATGATCGGCGTGTTTGATCGCGACCGCGTTGTGGAGGCCGTGACTGGCGTCACGCCGTCGCGCACCAATTTGCAAAGCGATGCGGATCATCCCCCCTACTGGATTGCCGCCAACGCGTTGCAAGCCGCCAAAGAGCGCGGCATGAAAACTATTGGCCTCACTGTCAACGGCGCGGATGGCAAAGGCGTTGGATACTTTGAATCCGACGCCAATCGCTTTCGGCTCACGCCGCGCCACTGGGCTTATCTGCGCGCGAGCGAAGGCTGCAATCAACGCTGCGCCTTCTGCACAATTCCATCAATTCGTGGGAAAATGCGCTCAAAATCACTTGATGATGTGGTGGCCGAAGCCGGCGCGCTTATGGACGACGGCGCCTTTGAATTGAACATCATTGGTCAAGACACCACAAGTTGGGGCTTTGACATTGGCGACGAGCGCGGACTTCCTGGTTTGCTTGCTGGTCTTGATCGCGTGGCGCAAGAGCGCGGCGGCGGCTGGATCCGTTTGATGTACGCCTATCCCAGCAAATTCACCGACGCCATGATTGACGCCATCGCCACGCTTCCAAGCGTTGTGAAATATTTGGACATGCCATTGCAGCACGCTAGCGATTCCATGTTGACGCTCATGCGTCGTCATATCACCAGCGAACAAACGCGCGACTTGTTGGCGCGGCTGCGTAAGAAAATTCCAAACTTGGCGCTGCGTACAACATTTATTGTTGGACACCCTGGCGAAACCGAAAAAGATTTTGAACAGCTGCTTGATTTTGCGCGCGAGCAACGCTTTGAAATGGCGGGCTGCTTCAAGTACAGCCACGAGGATGGAACTCCAAGCGGCACCATGAATCTTGATCCCAAGTTGCGCGTGCCGCCTGAAGAAGCCGCGCGCCGCGAAGAGGCTTTGATGCTTTTACAGCAGGAAATAGCCTTTAAACACGTGGCCGACATGGCCAAGGCCAATCGCCGACTTGAAGTGTTGGTGGACGCGCCAGTCGAAGCGCGCGCCAAAAAAGGCGAGCATGTGTACACCGGCCGCGCGTGGTTTCAAGCGCC